>JAYVCI010000023.1:0-10177 GCA_043750035.1 Chitinophagaceae bacterium | reverse complement strand
AAAACGGAACGGGACCAAGCATGGCGAGAGATGGCCAAACAGATTGCACACGAAATAAAAAACCCACTAACCCCAATGAAACTCAATCTTCAAATGTTGCAACGCTCAGCCCACGAGAATGTGAATGATTTGGAAGCACATGTAAAAAGGGTAAGTAATTTGTTGATTGAACAAATAGATTCTTTATCGCAACTGGCAGGAGAGTTCAGTTCCTTTGCCAGAATGACCGAAGGACAACCGCAACAAGTAAACCTGAACGACACCTGTAAAAAAATCGCACAATTATATAATATGCCAGGCGATGCGGTAGTCAATTTTAATAGCGATGGAAAAGAACATCTCGTCTTAATTAATCCCGATGCCATACAAAGAGTGATGAACAATTTGGTAAAAAATGGTATACAGGCAGCTAAAACTGAAACAGAACCTATTATAGATATTTATATTGAGAATACCGCTAACAAGGTTTTGATTACTATTAAGGACAATGGTACGGGTATTCCGTTAGATCTGCACGATCATATTTTTGAACCAAATTTTAGTACCAAAAATTCAGGAATGGGGCTGGGTTTAGCCATTGTGAAAAAAATAATTGAAAGGGCAAATGGACGTATTTGGTTTGAAACCGAACAAAATGTGGGCAGCACTTTTTATATAGAATTAGATTTGACCAAATAAAATATATATTTTTGCACCACAATATGAGTGACCAAAAAAAAGTATATACTATTACCGCGGCCTTACCCTACGCTAACGGGCCTTTGCATGTGGGGCATATAGCTGGCTGCTTTCTGCCTGCTGATATTTATTACAGATATTTGAAACTAAAAGGCGAAGATGCTATTTTTATTTGTGGCAGCGATGAGCATGGCGTGCCTGTTACCATTAGGGCTACCAAAGAAGGAACCACCCCGCAAGCAATAGTTGACAAATACCACACAATGATGAAGTCAGCATTTGAAAAATTTGGAATCAATTTTAGTTTTTATGGTCGAACCTCAGCTCGATATCACCATACAAATGCACAGCACTTTTTTGAAGCATTATATACAAATTCTAAGTTTGATGAAGAAACAACACAACAGTTTTTTGATACAGCAGCAAACCAATTTTTAGCAGATAGGTATATTACCGGAACTTGCCCCAAATGCAGCAACCCAAACGCTTACGGCGACCAGTGTGAACGATGCGGAAGTACTTTAAATCCTACAGATTTGATAAATCCCAAATCGACACTAAGTGGTGGAAAACCAGAAATGCGTGAAACAAAAAACTGGTATTTGCCCTTAAATAAATATCAAAAACAATTAGAAGATTATATAAACAGCCACCAAGGAGATTGGAAAGTTAATGTATATGGACAATGCAAATCGTGGCTGAATGAGGGATTGAATGCCCGTGCCATGACACGTGACTTGGATTGGGGGGTTAAGCTACCATCTGATGTAAAAGATGCGGAAGGCAAAGTAATGTATGTATGGTTCGATGCACCACTCGGCTATATTAGCAATACGCAAGAATATATAAAAGACGGATGGGAAAAATATTGGATACAAGATGAAAACACCGACCAAAAACTGATTCACTTTATTGGCAAAGACAATATTGTATTTCATTGTATCATATTCCCGGCTATGCTGATGGCATATAACAGCACAGGTGGCAAACAATATATATTGCCCGAAAATGTGCCTGCAAATGAGTTTTTGAACCTAGAAGGGGACAAAATATCGACATCAAGAAACTGGGCCGTTTGGTTGCACGAATATTTAGAATATTTCCCGAATAGAAATGATGAATTAAGATATTATCTTACCGCAATTGCACCTGAAAGTAAAGACAGTGATTTTACTTGGGGAGGCTACCAACTGGCAGTGAACAGTGAGTTAGTTGCGATATTGGGCAATTTTGTAAACAGAGTAATTGTATTAACCCATAAATTTTTTGAAGGCAAAGTGCCAAACAAAAATACTTATGGAGAATTAGAGAATAAACTTTTTGAAAATTTATATAATAGAAGCAAAGTAATTGATGAAAATTTATCTAAATATAAGTTTAGAGAAGCATTGGCTGAGTTGATGGATTTATACAGGGCAGGCAATAAATATTTTGCCGACACGGAGCCGTGGCACTTGATAAAAACCAATAAAGAGCAAACAGAAACCGTTTTAAATGCAGCCTTAACCTATTGTTATAATCTAGCTATTTTATCGCAGGCTTTTTTACCTGACACTGCAAAAAATATATTTAAATTATATAATACTTCCCCATCGGAAAATGATTTTAATACTATTATAAATGGAAAATATATAATGCTGGAATCAGGCCACAAAATTGGACAAGCAGTGCATTTATATAAAAATATTGAGGATGTAGAAATACAAAAACAAATTGACAAACTACAAAGAAACAATACAAGTAATACTTCCTTAGCAGCAAATATAAGCCCACAAAAAGAGATGATAACCTTTGAAGATTTTGCTAAAATAGATTTGCGGGTAGCCACTATTTTAGAAGCCGAAAAAGTGCCCAATGCTGACAAATTATTGAAGCTAACTTTGGATACTGGAATTGATAAACGCATTGTGGTATCAGGAATCGCTGAGTATTATAAACCTGAGGATATAATAGGAATACAAGTGTCGTTGGTGGCTAATTTAGCTCCACGGAAAATGCGTGGTATAGAAAGTCAAGGGATGATTCTGATGGCAAAAGACAGTGAGGGGAATTTACATTTTGTGAGTCCTACAACTATTATAAATCCTGGTGCTGATATTACTTAGCACTATTATATATCCGCTCAATAATTTCTACAACTTTGGCACCTTCTTTTGCAGAAGTATGTGGTTTTTCCAATCCGTTTAAAGTGTTTATCACATTGTCAATTACCTTGTCGTGGTTATTGGCTGAACCTTTATAATGCCCGTAATCATTGGCATCCTGTGTCTTTTCCAATTCGGGTAATTGATAACCTTTAATATGGCAATAGGTTACTTCATCCATATACTGCCCTCCTATTTTTATGGTACCGTTCTGGGCTATAATGGTAATACTGCTTTCAAAATTTTTGTCATATACAGAAGTAGAAAAATTGAGTGTGCCGCTACCCCCATTCACAAAATCAAAACTTGAAAAACCGCTGTCCTCAAATTCAGTAATGTCTTTGTGGTTGTTATTATACAGTTTAGTTTGTATATTTTCTACATCACCAAAAAGCCAATACATCATGTCGATAAAATGGCTGAATTGTGTATATAATACGCCTCCGTCAAACTCCCTACTGCCACGCCATGTTCGGGGGGTGTAATATCGTTGGTCACGATTCCAAAAGCAATTTATTTGCACCATATATATGTCGCCCAAAATGCCTGTATCTATAATACCTTTTAACCATTTTGCAGGAGGCGAATATCTGTTTTGCATTACACAAAATATATAATTACTGTCATAGTTTTCCGACAATAGGCTGCAACTTTCAGCGTCAATACCCATGGGTTTTTCGATAACGATATGGTGATTCTTTTTCAGAAAAATTTCTGCTTGTTGGGTATGTAAATAATTGGGAGTAGCTATAATACCCACCTCGTTTTTTTGATTATTTATATACTCCTCCATATCTAAATATGTTTGTATATTGGGATATATATTTTTTGCTTCTTCTAATTTGTTTGGGTCATTATCTATGATAGCTATAAGTTCACCAAACTCATGCCTGTCAATCATCTGGGCGTGTCGCTTGCCTATATGGCCAAATCCACAAACTGCAAAAGTTATTTTTTTCATGCTGTGGAATAAGTAGGTGGGATTCTGAATTTCGAGGGGAGCATATAATATATTATTTAAGAAATATAATCTGTTAGATAATCATACTTTTTTGTAAGCGAACCATTTTCTGTTATCGTAGCATTCTTTATAATATCATCGTCTTTTTTATTTAGTAAATGTGGCATTACTGAGCGTAACAAATCTTCGCCAAAACCTTTAGATGCATCATAAGGAAGTTCGCATGGCAGGTTGCCCACAGCCATAATATCAATAGTATTGGGCAGATAAGGTTCTACTTCTGATGAACTATATTTATGATAACCATATACTGGATCTTCAATAGTGGTAGCACGCAAAGTGCTGGGCAATGACCCTGGAATATCGCAACTAATATCGGCAATTACTTCTATATTGAAATTGTCTTCTTTCATCTCTTCACGACTGAAAAAAGGAGGTATGCCGGGTTTCCAAAGAATTCCGTTTATCATTAAATCCGTAACTTGTGTATAGGGTTTAAAAGTACATATATAATCTTCGGGGTTATGATAGAAATCACTTTTATCCCAAGGTCTGCTATCTTTATGCTCGTAATAATGTTCTGAACGAAGATGTACATATATAGGTTCGTCAAATTTTTCATGCAAAAAAGCCCTGGGAGTTACTTCACGCAGGTCGAGCTTCTCAAAAAGTTCAATTACGCCGTGGCTTACCCGCCCATCCCCAGTTAAACAAATCTTGATGGGTGGTATTTGTATATGCTTATATTGTTCTAATAGTTCTTGATAGTTTTTGCAAAGATGTGCAGGTTTCAAATCATATACTTTTTTCTTTTTGCCATAAGTTAATAAACCATTATATCCGCCCACAATGCCCGCATAGCGTCCAAATCCCAGTATGCGGCTTCCGTTTTCCCAGGTGAGGGTTTCATAATCAATTAATGTGATTTTCTTTTTAATAATTTCTCGCAACAGTTTGCGGTTATGTGGCTGCTTTTTGATGGTATGCGAAAAGAATAAATAGGTTTTGTTCGCTAATAATTGTTCAACTGGAACCTCTTTAATACCCAATAGTATATTACAATCTGTTAAATCTTCTTGTAATTTCAATCCCACAGTTTCATATTCTGCATCAGCTATACAGCGATGGGGCGAAGGCTGAATTATTATATCAACTTGAGGGAATGCTGTTTTTAGTTTCACACATTGAGCAGGAGTCATTGCCACTCGTTTGTCAGGTTGTTCTTTTCCTTCTCGTATCAAAGCTATTTTTACTTGTTCCATGCGGAGGCAAAGTTAAGAACCAAAGTTTATTAAAGTTGGCTGACGATTTATGATAAAAATATATAAACGCTAATAATATACACTAAGCTCTTGCCTGTGCATCAATAACTGCAATGGAAACCATGTTCACAATTTCTCTTACCGAGCTACCCAACTGTACTATATGCACGGGTTTATTCATTCCCAACAATACAGGGCCAATAGCTTCGGCAGCACCAAGTTCTTGCAATATTTTATAACATATATTTCCTGCACTTAGGCTTGGGAAAATGAGCACGTTTGCGGCCCCGCCTACCAATTCGCTGAAGGGGAAATTCTCTTCGAGCAAAGTTTGGTTAAGTGCAAAATTTCCTTGTATATCTCCATCCACAATTAAATCGGGGCGGCGTTGTTTTACTAGGTCTCTTGCTTTTTGAACGCGTTTGGGTGTATCGCCTTCAGTACTTCCAAAATTAGTATAGCTAAGCATGGCAACACGCGGCACCATATTAAAATTCTCCACTGCTTTTGCAGTAAGCAATGTTATATCTGCTAAATCTTCGGCAGTGGGTCTTTGGTTCACCGTTGCGTCCGCAAAAAACAAGACTCCTTTTTTGGTGAGCATAATATACATTCCTGCTACCTTATTCACCCGCACATCACGACCAATTATATGTAATGCTGGTCTGATAGTGTTTGGATAATTACGTGTCATTCCTGAAATCATGGCATCAGCTTCGCCAGTTTCCAACATCATACAACCGAAATAATTTCGCTCACGCATAATTTTTTTAGCATCGTGAAGTGTAACACCTTTGCGTTGTCGTTTCTCAAAATAACGCTGGGCAAAATCTGTCCGTTTTTCCTCCTCGGCCATTTGGTCCACAATCTCCACACCTTCCAAATCCAAATTGTTTTCGGCAATCATGGATAGAATTTTTTCGCGGTTGCCCAACAATATAGGAATAGCCAATCCGTCTTCCTTCACAATTTCTGCTGCCTTCAATATTTTATAAGTATCCGCTTCCGAAAATACGACACGCTTGGGGTTGGTCTTTGCCCTTTGCATCACCAGTCGCATAAACTTATTCTCATCACCAAGCCTGCTCAACAGTTCTTGGTTATAAGCCTCCCAATCCACAATGGGTTTGCGGGCCACACCACTTTCCATAGCAGCCCTTGCTACTGCGGGTGCAACGGTTGTTATAAGGCGGGGGTCCATAGGTTTGGGCAATATATATTCTTTGCCAAAAACTATATTCTTCTGACTATACGCTAGGTTTACTATTTCAGGAACGGGCTCGTGAGCTAAACCCGCAATAGCATATACAGCAGCCAATTTCATTTCCTCATTTATACATGTTGCTCGCACATCCAAAGCACCACGGAAAATAAATGGAAATCCTAATACATTGTTCACTTGGTTGGGATGGTCGCTGCGGCCTGTTGCCATTATAATATCTGGGCGTGAGGCAATGGCCATATCGTAAGCAATTTCCGGATTGGGGTTGGCCATCGCAAATACAATCGGGTCTGCAGCCATGCTTTGTACCATTTCTACAGAAACAACATCAGCTTTGCTCAAACCTACAAATACATCTGCGTTTTTCATCGCCTCGGCTAATGTTGTAATATTTCTAGTAGTGATAAATTCTTTCTTAGTTTCATCCAAATCACTGCGGCTTGAGGTAATTACGCCTTTGCTATCAACCATCACCACATTTTCACGTGTTACACCAAGTGCAATAAATAACCGGGTACAACTAATGGCTGAAGCACCAGCACCATTCACCACCAATTTAATTTTGGATATCTCTTTCCCCACTACTTTCAAAGCGTTCAACAACCCCGCACCACTAATAATAGCTGTTCCATGCTGATCATCGTGCATAATGGGTATTTTCAATTCGGCTTTTAATCGGCGTTCTATTTCAAAACACTCTGGGGCTTTGATATCTTCCAAATTTATCCCTCCAAATGTGGGCTCCAAGGCTTTTACTGTTTGTATAAATATTTCGGTATCTTTGGTATTTAGTTCCAAATCAAAGCAATCAATCCCTGCAAATATTTTGAACAAGATTCCCTTGCCCTCCATCACGGGTTTGCTGGCTTCGGGGCCAATGTCGCCCAACCCTAATACTGCCGTTCCATTGCTTATAACAGCTACAAGGTTTCCTTTAGCGGTATATTTATATACTTCATCAACATTGGCGGCAATTTCCAAACAGGGTTCAGCCACCCCTGGTGAATATGCCAAGCTAAGGTCTCGCTTGGTATTGGTGGGCTTGGTGGGTATTACTTCTATTTTCCCGGGCTTTCCTTCTGAGTGGTAATTAAGGGCGTCTTGTCTGAGTTTATTGTCTGTCATTTTGTTGTATCAATAATATAATATATATCGCTTTTTTTCAAGGGTCAAAGGTATAGAAAAGGAGTAGGTTTTTAGTTATTATTTATATTGCCCCATGTGTTAATTTACACATTTTTTCTTGAAATGTAAAATAATCAAACATAAATACTTGATAAATGTTTGGGCTATATTTGCGATATTAAAACGTCCCTATTTTAAACCAATATTTCAATGGCTAATATTTTTGTACTATTTGAAAAGTTTTTCAAAGGCTTGCCTATTATCAGGGCCATTCCGGGTTTCAATTCTTTGCCCGATAAAATTAAAACCAATGAAAAAAGAGTGTCAAACATTGTAAACATTCTGCAGGAACAAGTAAAGAATGCGTAAATCTTTATTATCAATATCAAAAAGCCCGCGACATATATAATACCTGAAGAGGAAACTATTATAGTACCACGCTTCAATGAAGCTAATGGTTTTTATGCTACGGTTAAGTCAAGTGCCAATAAGCAAAATATAAAATCAAAGAACAACCAAGCAGAACTTAAACTGCGTAAATCCCTTTGGGCAATGGGTATTCGTTATCGCATCTATTATAAACAATTGCCGGGCAAACCAGATATCGTTTTTCTAAAAAAGAAAATTGCCATATTTGTGGATGGCGAATTTTGGCATGGAAAAAACTGGGAGCAAAAGAAGGAAAAAATAAAAAGCAACAGTGGTTTTTGGACCCCTAAAATTGAACGAAATATGCAACGAGACAGAGAAGTTACTGCGGCCCTGCAAAGAATGGGATGGAAAGTAATTCGCTTATGGGACTCTGAAATAAATAGAAACTTGGGAAAATGTGTTCTGAAGATTTTATCTTCTTTTAAGCAAAACGATGCCTTGTATTAAAATAATAGTTTCAGTTATTATTATATAACCACTTTTTTAGAAACGTGGTATCAGAAGAAAGACAGCCCGTAACTCCATAATGATTATATACAATAGGTGAAGATGCGGTTGCCAGTTCTTTTACAACACCTGAAGACCCAGAGTGAATAAACCACACCGCTCCTTTTTCACAACTAATAAAACCGGTATGGTAATCAAGCCCAATAACGTATAGTGCATCTCCCTTGGCTTTAATAGCTGCAACAAATTTTTCCAACTCGAAAGGAACAAAGTGTGTCATACTTGCGGGTTTCACTAATTTCTTAATCATATTCTCACTTGCTATTTCAGCTAAATCTATTCTGTCAACGGGCACGCCTGCATCTTGCAATACAGTGCTCACAAAATAACCACAGGCGATAGCACCTTGCTGGGGGCATTGTGTTTTGCCATAAAATTCCCAAGGGGTTCCCTCCCAAAAGTGGTAGAAACTATCGGCCACCAGATGGTGCAAAAGCTGTCCAGCTTTTGCAAAATGTTTCTTCCTATCTTTATCATATATCGATTTTTTATAGCTGCCAATACTTTCTTTAAATATATGGTACTGCTCATTTTGCGACGCTTTTTTTGTGATAGGTATTGTTGCTTCTGTAACAAATCCTTTCGCACACATACAAACAATTAAAACTGTGAACAATAATTTCATACTATAATTAACGAAAAAACTGGAAATATATTTTGTTGGCACAAAAAACAACCAAAATTTATTTTTTACAAATTGTATTACATGGTAAGTTTTTCTTCTTCGTCTTTGAATCTCAATACATTTTTTTTTCTTTAAATGCAGGTTATCAGAAAATTGTAAATTGTAAACCGCCACCAATGTTTGTGTAAGAAAACAACAAACAACCAAATATTTGTGTTAACGATAACAACCAAATTTGTCATACTAAAAATATATATACCTATATGAATGCTATAAAAATACCCAAAGAGCTTATCGGACAATATCGTTTCGTAAAAGCCGCTCTCACAGAATTGTCTAACAAGATAACACTGCGTACCCAACTGGAACGAGCCATGATATTGGGCAATTCGAGCCACAATAAGGTAAAGATTGTATTTGCCACCGATCGGGGTGCCGTTGCTGTGGAAACAACAGTGTGGGCAGCAACCGATAGTTCGGTTGCGTTAAAAGGAGGTGTAAACATACCTTTGGATAGCATCCACGAAATCGTTTTTTGAAAGTTCTTTATTCCATAGTTCCCAAATAAAAGAAGGGCCTCAGCGATGGAGCCCTTTTTTATTTCATGAATCGGTATATATAAGTTATAAAGGAAAATTTACGAACAAGGATTGCCGAAGCGGCGAACGGGGTTTGCCGATTGTTGATTTTTGAAGTTTACACTTAACAAAAACATAGGCTACATTTGCACCCTTATGGCAAAAGCCCTTGCGTGGATTATATCCGTACTTCTAAACCCTGTTTTTCTAAACCTTTTAGGTTACTGCTATTTTGTATATCAGTTTCCCGTATATATTAAAGCCTACCACGAACAACTTTACCGCCTAGGCTATGGAATTTTGATCTTTACTTTTTTTCTCCCTTTGTCTATGCTTTCCATATTAAAACTCTCAGGAAGGATAAATAGTTTTTCTTTGGAAGATAGAAATGAACGGACCCTGCCCTATATACTTTTTTTGATATGCTATATCTATAATTTTTACGATTTATACAGGCTTGAAATACCTGGAATGTTAAATACCTATGCTTTAACAACCGTGCTCACATTATTATATTGTTTTATACTAAATTTCTACGAAAAAGTATCTGCACACACATCCGCAATGGGTGGTTTGATGGGCTTTGTAATTATAAATGCAATTTATTATAAAACGGATAACCGCCCAATTATTATCATACTTT
>JAYVCI010000022.1:0-23846 GCA_043750035.1 Chitinophagaceae bacterium | reverse complement strand
TTTGAAATTTATACCCTAAAATAAGCCCTATTTTTATGCATTTAATGTGTTATTTAGTGTTTAACCTGCAAGTTGGGTTAAGCAAATGCGATATGGGTAATGCAATGGGCTGGGCAAAAGAAATGGTCATACTTAATAAGGTGCTAATGGATAGTATATATATTCATAAAAATATTAAAATTATGATGCAATAATAGGTGAATCCGATAATAAAAACCAATACTGTACTTAGGGTGATTTTTTGGTATTTTTTAGTACCAATAGATTCAAGGGATTGGTGGGCAAATTGGTAATATTATTTTGCACAAGTCTAATACTTCGGTCGTAAAACAATACAACTACGGGTGCATCATCCATTATTTTTTTGTCGATGATATTATATAGTTTTGTTCTAATACTGTCATTGGTGATTGTGAGCGAACTTGTATATAATTTATCTATTTCTAAATTTGTGTAGTGGAAATAATTAGGTCCAGATGGGCAGAAATTTTTAGAATAAAACAAACTCAAATAATTTTCCGCATCAGGATAATCGGCTATCCACGAACCTCGAAAAAACAAGGCTTGGCTTTTGGCTACCATTTGCCGTTGTGTGGTGCCAGGGTTGTTTTCTATTTTACATTTAATACCTATTGCTGCCAATTGGTTTTGTATATATACAGTTAGGTCCAAATAATTTTTGGTAGTATATATAGTAATTTCATTCTTTTTATTATATCCTGATTTGTGTAATAGTTCCCTCGCTTTTTCTGGACTGTAGGTATATATATTATCTTCGATATTGCCAGGCAATCCCTTAGGAATAAATCCTCCCACATTGCCATTGCCGATATTGTTTCGTAATTGTGCCACCATCTCTTTGCGGTTGATGGCATAACTAATGGCTTGCCGAAAATATATATTTGCAAAAGGTGAATTTTTAGACAAAGGCAAACTATCATCCACTAAAAAACCCAGATATTCTGTATTGAGATAATTGCCCAAAACAAGTTTGAACTTACTATCATACTTTTGTTTTAAACTACCTGATTTGGTAAGCACATCATCTTTGAAACTACTTTCCAATCCGTTCACAAAATCCAATTTGCCTTGCAAAAATTCTAAAAATGCAGAATGTTTGCTTCCAATAAATGAAACTACAATTCCATTTAGATAAGGTAGGGGTTTACTATCCTTATCCTTTTCAAAATAATGTGGGTTGCGTTCCATAACCAATTTTACACCATCTTCCCAAAACTTCAATTGGAATGGGCCTGTTCCTGCCGGGTGTGAGCGAAAGTCTTTGCCATATTTTTCTATTGCCTCGTAAGGTATTATAAAACAATAAGGCATGGTTAACTGACCCAAAAAAGGAGGAAATGCTTTGGCAATATGTATAATAACTGTTGTGTCGTTTGGGGTTTCAATAAGTTTGCTGTTATTATATATATTTTTATCAGTTTTTGGATTGGTAATGGGCAACCATTTTTCATTGAGCAACCATGCACCCGGGCTTGCCGTGGCAGGGTCGAAAATCCTGATTAAACTAAAAGCTATATCTTTTGAATTGAGTTTGCGGCCTTTGCCATTTGCAAAGCAATCATGGTCTTGAAAATAGATATCATCTCGTAAATGAAAAGTATATGTTTTGCCACTGTCTGTTATCTCCCATTTTTTGGCAAGCGAGTGTATAATATTCAGATTTGAATCTAGTTCCACCAATCCATTATAGAGTTGCGTAACCGCCCAAATATTATTCTGATCCTTGGCAAATCCAGGGTCTAGCGAGGTGATACCCGAATCTTCATTATAATAAAAAAGGTCGTTTCTATTTTTATTGAAGCTGTTACAGTTTGCAAGAAGTATGATAATAAATACAAATGTCCCTATATTATAATAGTTTGTATTTATAAATTTCGAGAACAAAACTATGATATATTATTTAGTCTTTTTTCTTACCACCCATATCCAAATTGTTGAAGGCCATCAATTGCTGAAAACTGCGTTGCATACCATCGGGCGAGCCATCCAGGAATATCACATTGCCACTGCCTTGTTCTGCCATTGTTTTCACTGCTTCTGTCCACATACTAAAAAGTATAACTGATGAATCCAAATTAGAAGTTGCCATTTCTTTGGCAGCCTGGCTCATACCTTTTGCCACTTCTTCACGGAACGATGCCACTGCTTGCCCACGAAGTGTTGCTGCTTGTTTCTCGGCTTCTGCGGTAATTTTTATGGCATTTCCTTCGGCTTCTGCGGCTTTGGTTTTTGTAATCAATAATGCCTGTCCTTCGTTTTCAGCAGCAGCTTTTAAATTGTTTGAAGCAACTACTCGTGCCATCGATTTCATAATCTCTTCGTCGAAGGTAATATCATTCATTTGCATATCAATTAAATGATAGCCCCAACCTTCCAGTGTATTGTCCAACTGCATTTTTACCTCTTCTACTATATCACGCCTCAATGATAATATTTCTGCCTGCTTTTTGGTGGCCACAAATGCACGGATACTGCCCTCAACGGTACGAATCAGTGCAGATTGAAAACTTTTGATATCCATAAATTTGAAAGCTACATTCTTGATAGTTTCTTCATCATGATTTACCACTGCATATAATAACATGGCCGAAAAATTTACATTGGCCTGGTCAATAGTGATGGCCTGAAAACCCAATTCGATGGAGCGATTTTGAATAGAGATAGTTTTAAACTCACGTTCAATTAATGGTATTTTAAAATTAAGGCCTGGGTATAATATTCGGCGGTATTTACCGAACATGGTGATGACGACAATATTGCCCTGCTTAACGGCGGCGATGCCAGAGATGAGGATCAAAAAAATTGCTCCTATAATACTTAGTGTTACTGGATTCATGGTGTTTTATATTTTATTCCCGATAGCTATCGGGATGTTATTTTATATTTTTTTAACGAAGCGTCATTCTGAGTGGGCTTCCCGCGAAGAATCCCATTGAGTGTGTGCTCGGAGTGATTGAGTTGCCGAGCATACTTCTATGGGATTCTTCGCTCTCGCTCAGAATGACGGCTTTTGTATAATGTCAAACTTCACGTTGCAAATAACTTGATATTTCTGAGATGGGCAAATAAAGTTTTTATATGTGGCTATATCGAGCTGATTATAATTGGAAATTGAGGGTATTATTTTTTGTGGTTTGTGTAAAATTATCCTACCACTCAGCAGAAGGATCAATATCAAACACCTCGGTCATTTCGTCCAATAAGGGTTGCAGGTGTTCGGTATGCTTCCCAGTTCTACCGCCCAATGAAGGATTCCAAGTATTTTCAGCGGGCAGCATTAAATTGGCTTGCTTGATGATGGGGGTAATTTTTTCTAGCCATTGCTGTTTGAGAAATTCTTCACCTTCAAATATTTTTTCTGATTTTAATAGTTCTTCATGCTCACTATTTTCAAAAATACCCAAGGCCATATTAAACGCACTATCTAAAGCAGATTGCATTCGGTTGTGCGATTCTTCGGTGGCATTGCCCAGTTGTTTTAACCACACATCGGCATGCATAATATGATACTTTATTTCGCCACGGTATTTGCGGGCCAGCTTGGCAATGGGCTCAAATGTGGAGTGTGTCAACAGATCGAAACGCAACCACTCTGCGTGGTCGAACAAGAAGTGTCGGATCAAACTAAAATCATAGCCACCGATAGGCATTTCAACCAAATGACAACAATGAAACTGAACCGAATTTCGCATAAAAGCTAAGGTGTCAGCCTCTTTTTCGCCCATCGTATTTAATATATTATATATTGCCTGGCTTTGCCCCAATTTGTCCTGTGCCATGCTTGAGAAAGCAATATCTTCTTCTAGTATTGGCCCAAGTCCAGTCCACTCACTGTTGCGGTGGCCTATAATAAGTTGGTCATCGGCTATTTTATAGAGTAGTTCTATAATTGCTTGGTTGTTGTCCATATATTATTGTTGTTGTTCTTTTTTATACTTATTTATCTTATCCATCACTTTATAGCCACCGGCTTCCCTATATATTTTTTCGGGGGTGGTAGCAAATATGTCATCATCCTCGTAGCCCGTGCTATGTATATGTAATGATTGCACTACCCATAAATTGGCGGTATGCCCACGGCGGCCAAAGGTTTCCTTGGCCATCACCAAGGCCATCTCGGCATTGGGTGCATGCACAATGCCTACATGTTCGTGCTGCTCACCACGTTTGCGTTGGTGAAAAACTTCCCAGGTTTCCCATTGGTCGAGTTCTTTTTTTGGGGTAGTCTCTTCATCAGGAAAATTCAAACGGTTTACCCTGGGGTCTATGGATTTGTTCATACTATAATATCAATGTAAATCAAATGTTTTTACTAGATCTCTTTGTTTGCTTCCACTATGGCAGTTAACACATTTAGAACCGTTGAGACCCGCTCCAGCTTGAACAGTTCCGCTAGGTTTGTATTCGGCCCACACCCAGCCACTGCCTGCATTTGATGCTTTTGGTATTTTATACATTACTGCATATAAATTTAAAGAACCCGATTGCGTGCTGCTTATTTCTTTTACTATTAAAGACGAGTCGGGGAAGGTGCCGCCTTGGGGAAGTTTTCTATCAGTGCCCAAAGCAGAAAAAGCTTTGGCATTAAACTTTACCCGCATAAATTTATCATGCGGGCTCGATGGATCGGAAGCTATATAATTGGCATTGCCTTTATAATAAAACAAATTTGAGTTTGTAACCAAATCGAACAATGCTTTATCGGTAACACCTGTAGCAGCATCCACAGTGGGGCTGCGTTTGCAGGTAATGGTAGCAAATACCAACATCAACAAAAAGGCAAAAATACTTATATATTTTATCACTTCACTATTTGTAGTTTATTCGTTTGAACAAAACCATTATTGCTTATTTTAACAATATATATACCTGCGGGTATATTGGCAATGTCTGTTTCTATTTTTGTATAACCCGAACCAATTCTGCCATTATATATTTCTTTGATCTGTTTACCTGTGATATCCACCAACTGTATATATATATTGCTTGTATTTAAACTATTCAAATCAAGTGTTATATTGTTATTTGCAGGATTGGGGAATACTTGTGTTTGTATATCAGTTTCAGGGTTATTAATAGCATTTACATCGTTCAACCCAAGCATGTCAATATATAACACGGAACCATCTTGTGGGCTGCCGTTATCGCTTCCCGCATATAATATAACCGTGGCACTATCTGGAATTCCACTAAACGAGCCGTCATATTTAACAGGTGCATTAAACATAGTATAGTTGCTGGTTTTAGCGGTAGAACGGAATTCGCCACTACCTACTATTGTACCATTTTTATATAACATTAATTGAAATTTGCAAGTATCATTATTTACAGGAGCATATTTAAAATATCCGGTCATATTTAAAAATCTTTTGTTTACAGAAAATGCCGGACCAGGACCAGGACCGTTTACATCCAAAATACCTGTAACTGCTATTGCTGGGAATACTCCAAATCCATTCATATTTTTATTGGTCAATTTGATAGCGAAACTACCATCTTTCATGTCACTGGTTTTTTCAGCCAAAATTATGGGGGTTCCAAAAAATGTGGAAATCTCATTACTGGTGGTCCAACCAATTAATTTGTCTGTAATTAATTTATTCCAGTTTTCAAAACCTGGGTTAATTATAGTTCCTTCAGTTGTTCCATTTTTAGTTAGCTTAACATCATCAACAATTACCCAACTATTTGCAGAATCTATTTGCCCCAGCACAAAATATATACCTGCGGTATCCGATTTGATTATTGGGGCATAAAATGTAACAGGAATTTTAATTTCAGTAAAATTAACACTGTCGGTTACTGAAAAATTTACATAAGCATAGCCGATAGGTGAGCCAAATTTTCCAAATGATATTACTACTTGTACACTATCGCCCGCTGCAATATTACCTTTGGCATAAAATGATAATGTATCAGGTCTGCCCACATAAGGCCATCCGCCCGCTCCTTGGGCTCCATAAGCTAAAAATGATTGCGAGCCAGCATAGGCTTTGTGCTGCAATAAAATAGCAGCAGTACCAGAATTTGCATCAGTTGTTTTTGAAGCACTGCCTTGCATCATCCAATGATCTAATGACTCAGATGAATCTTTTCCCCAGTTTTCGAATGAAGCATTTGGGATTTGGGCCCAGGCACTCGTTGTTATAAAAAGTGCAATGATGTACAATGTGATTTTTTTCATGATGTTTTTGATTTTAATTATTTGTATGTAAGTTTAATAGATTTATTATTTATGCCAAAGGAACTACATAAGCCGATTCCTTGGTGTTCAAGGCACGGCGTACCCATGCACCTTCGGTCTCTGCCCATTTACGCACAGCCAGTCGTTCTTTGTTGCAGGGGCCATCGCCATTAATTACGCGTTTAAATTCTTCCCAATCGGGCTCGGTATATTCCCATTTGCCAGTGGTTTCATTTTTCTTAAATGCTGGGTCGGGTAATACCAATCCCAGGTCCCAAATTTTGGGAACATACATATTGAAAAACTGGTTACGCATGTCGTCATTGCTCGCCATTTTTACTTTCCATTTCATCAGTATAGCACCATGCACACTTGCTTTATCTGATGGGCCAAAGAAATGCATGATGGGCGGCCACCAGCGGGTCAAGGCTTCTTGCACCATTTGTCTTTGAGTTTTGGTTCCAGTAGCCAAATGTACCACTACATCGTGGCCATATTTAAGGTGAAATGATTCTTCAGAACAAATACGTTCCAAGGCTCTGCAATAAGGACCGTAGCTGCCCTTGCTATTTGCTACTTGGTTCACTATGGCTCCCGCATCAATCAGCCAAGCTATCACAGCGGTATCGGCCCAAGTAACGGCGGGATAATTAAACACATTGCTATATTTCGATTTGCCGGTCAACAAATCGTCAATCATCGCCTCACGGCTTTTACCAAGGGTTTCGGCGGCTGAGTATAATAGTTGTGCATGGCCCATTTCGTCCTGCACTTTTGCCATTAATGATAGTTTACGGCGGAAACCTGGGGCACGGGTAATCCACGTTCCTTCAGGCAAAGCACCTATTACCTCACTGTGGGCATGTTGCTCTATCATACGGATTAGTTGCTTTCGGTATTCTTTGGGCATCCAGTCCATAGGTTCTATTTTGTCGCCGCTTGCAATGCGGGCTTCAAATTCTTCTAACTTTTGCAAGTCTTCACCCTCAAGAAACGAGGGCATTTTTTCATTGGGGTCGATGTATGCGTTGCCGTACATAATTATTTGATGATTTAATGAGGTTTGATTTAATGATTTTTTTTAGTGTTAAGGAATAAGGAGTAAGGAATAAGGGGGAAGGGGTTGTGTCCGTATGGCCCTTATTCCTTACCCCTTACCCCTTACCCCTTATTCCTTACTCCTATGTTTGTTTCTTTAATCCTGTCAACACAAAGTCTGCTAATTTTTGGGCTATTTCAGTGGGTTTCATTTTGCCTTTGGGGTTATACCATTCCGATATCCAATTTACAGTTGACAATATAGTGAGCACTGCAAATCTTTTATCGCCTTCTGCAAATATTTGCTCTGTAATTCCGGTCTCTATTATTTCTGTAATTCCTTGTTCGTATTGGTTTCTTAGTGCAATAAATTCGTTCTTTTTGGTTTCTTGCAGATGACGCCATTCATGGGTAAAAACTTTGGATGCTTCTGGGTTGGCACATATAATTTCTACGTGGTTTTTAATGGCTGTTCTTAATTTCTCTTCTGCATTAAAATATATATCATTCACCTCATCAATGGCTGTTATAAGTTTATTGCCAATGCTGAAACAGATATCTTCCAACAGGTCGTCTTTCGATTGTATATAAGTGTAGAGCGAGCTTGCTTCCAGACCCATATCAGCAGCCAAATCTCGCATAGACGAACCTGTGAAACCTTTGTCAGCAAAGCGTTTACAGGCCATTTCTATTATCTGTTGACGACGACGATCTACCATGTTACCTAACAAGTGTTAGGCAAAAGTAGTGGAATAGCTTGGGGATTGCAAATTTTTTTTTGGATGGTTCAATAATCTTCTGTTATTTGATTGACACAAGCCTATTTTGTCCTAATTTTTGCCCCATGTTAGGGTTACAAAGTTAATATAGTTCTTAAAAACAAACAGGCCAATTGTCTGTAAGGCCTGTTGGCTTTAGGGGGACGTTTATTTTAAAAATAAATTTGGAATTTTAAAAAACCTCCCATATATTGCAGCCCTATTATGAAATTTAAAAACCCTCACCCATATATATATATACTCCCACAAGGGCTGCGAAGGGTACTGTAAAATTTCTTCCAATCCATCCTTTTCCATCACAGAACATTCATCTTTCGGCAGTGTCATACACTACCGCTTGGGCAATAAACTGGGGCGTGGCCAAAAAGTATATAGTGCAGTAAGTGCCTTACAAAAAGAAACCAATCAATTAAACCTATATAATACAGCTTAACAAGAAAGGAGAAAAAGTATATGGATACACGAAGAACCAATATTGCTAATATTGCATTTATTTGCAATATGCCATACGGCAGGGCGAGTTTTTCCCAAAAGTATATTCTGCTGTGGGGGCTTTACCTAAAAAAAGCACTTTTTTTTGATTGACAAATTAAATTGTTACGATAACAATTTTTAAAAATAATTAAAATGAGAAAAATAAAAATATTAGTAAATCTAGGAATACTTTTATCAATCACAAGCTTGTTTATTGGTTGCGAAGATAAACCACCTACATCCCCTACGCCAAATCCACCAAACGCTGGCTCTACTCACTCACCAATTAGTGTTACTATTACCGAATTCAGCCAAGCTGATCTGCCTAATATGTGTCAATGGGATCCGCAAATTGCTGCAGATATTTACATTGATGTATGTTATAAAGTTTGGGATGCTAATGCATCGCCTGCTCAATATGTAACTATGGTATACTCAACAATTCAAAAATCAAATACAGATATAGTTAATGCAAATGGTGTTATGACCTTGAGCAATTTGGATCTACCAATAGGCTGTGATTATTTTTTGGTTGTTGAAATCAGGTATAGGGGGTGCAGTATATGCTGTGGCCGCACTAACCTTAATAGTTTTAATAATAACTGGTGGATGGGCTGTACAGCATCGGCTTCTAATCAGTATATGGAACAAGGCAAGCCATCAATATTTCTCAATACAGCTGTTCTGCACCCAGGCACTGGCACTACTTCTATCGCTGTTTCCTTTGATCATATCACATGTAATTGTAACTGTTAAAACATCATGAAAAATACAACAAAAATATACACTCTGGTTGCTTCATTTACTTTTTTAGTAATGTCGTGCAGCCACACAAATACTAATTTGTCTGATGATTTACAATCAATGGATGAATCAACCCTTTTTTCAAACGAAATTATAGATGGCTATATCAGGATAAATGCTTCCAACATAGCCTTGAACAATATTGACCGGTTTCATATTGATATGTTCTTTCTTGACCCTTCCAATAAGAAGACACTAAATGCAGGCAAAGTTTCATTGGGCAATCTAAAATTTGAACCCAACAAAAATTCGGATTATCCATCACCTTTTTACCCAGCTAAAAGTGACAATTTTGAAAGCTATTGGGGTAAACCCTTAGACATAGAAATTGAAGGAAATATTGTAAATGGGTTTGAACCTGCTAAAGCTACTTTTAAAATGCCTGAATTAATTAAAATGACGATACCACAAAACGGTTTTGCCAGCCGCAGTAGTGCAACTCAAGTAAAATGGACCTCTGGGTCTGATAAGACGGCAAAGGTATATTTAAGAATCGAATATGAGCCTTCTTACAACAAACAATATGCTAGTTTAATGAAGGGCAAATCCCAGGCATGGAGTAAGTTGCTTCCTGACAATGGAGAATTTTCAATTTCGCCTGAAATTATAAAAAAATTCCCAGCAAAGGGTACGCTGACCATAAATGTAGCACGATTTGATGCACAGGAAATCAAATCTGGTACAAAGAGAATAGGAGTATATGGTTATACAGTTGCATCAAACTCTTTAACTATTACAGAATAGTTCCCCGTTGTTTCCGTTCAGCGAACGGGAACTATTAATATCAGCGTTTGCAACCCGTAACGAACCAACCCATGCCGATCCGATAGCTATCGGAATGCAATCGGCGGGCTTTCGTCCCGACTTACTCGGGATACAATCGTATTAACTACAAAAAAGCAGCGTACCCCAAAAAGGCACGCTGCTTTTTTGTTTAGGTTTCCATTATATTTGCAATAATTAAATAATCATTATCATGAAAAAAATAACAATATTATATACGCTACTTTTATTTTTTATTAACCTCAAAGCTCAGGACATTAAATGGGTATATGAATTTAAAGGAGCAAATGCTAAATCCATTTCAAGAAGCTTCTACCTCCCCACCATATTTGATTCAAAAGGAAATACTTTTGTGCAGTTATATATTAATGACACTTTACTAATAAACAATCAAACGATAGTGAATGATAAAAAAGGATGTATTGTACTAGTGGCCCTCGATTCAAACGGAATATTTAGGTGGATATATACCATAAAAGCAGGAGACCAACTGCGAGTAAAAGATATGATTGCCACCTCAGATGGGAGTGTGGTAATAATTGGGAACTATAATAGTACACTACTATTACCCGGAGGGCAAAAATTAGATTCACTTGCTTATACCAATGGGTTTATGATTAAGATTAACCCCGCCGGCAATATGGTGTGGAGCAAAAGCCATAAATACGCACATTATGATGCAAAACTTGCGGCCGATACAAACGGAAACATATATGTAAACCTTTCAACCGGTACGCTGGGGGGGATGGTTAATGATACAGCATTACAGAAAAAAAAGGGAACATCAATTGCAAAATTTGATAAAAATGGGAGCCTGTTAAAACTAAATTCAAATATAAACGGAAGTATCGGCAATATAGCCGTTTCTGCCAGTGGCAATCATGTATATATATTTAATATACTAGAACAAAAATCGAATATACAGTACGATACATTTAATATTATAGACTCAACCCTTAAACAGGGTGAAAAAGATTTTTATGTGGCATGTGCCAATGCCGAACTAGATTTTGTATTTTTGGAAAAATTTCAGGCAAAAACTAAGTATGGTTTGGACTATTTATTCTACAAATCGATGTGTGTAGATAAGGATGAGAATTTCTATTTCTCTTTTGTTTTTCAAGGAAAATTAGATATAGCGGGCAATAACTATTATTCGGTCTCGCCTTTCCCTATCTGGATAAAAATTGATACCACAGGTGCCATAAAATGGGCTTTTACCACCAAAGATTCTACTGGGTTTGTAACATCCAGTTTTAATATGGGAACAACCAAAGACAGTAATATTTATGCATGCACAGCCCTATCGGGTAATTGCAGGGTAGGCCCCTTAAATGTGAATAGGACAATGTTTATAAATATGTTTTTTGATGACAGTGCCAATATATATGCTGCCCGCGAATTTTGGGGCAGTGGCTACCCGCGATTAAATGGCACTGTTACAGGTGATGGAGAAAATACCTATGTATTACAAGTATATGATTCAGTATGGTATAAACAAAAATACTATGGCAATGGGGCCGATAGAATGGTGTATGTAAAACTGGCCAACCCTTATTATAGTATCGGGGTTAATAATTTGCAACAGTCCAAAAACATTTCCCTTTATCCCAATCCCAATAATGGTATCGCTACTATTGAGCATACTGCTAATAAAAAAGAAATGCTTACAATTTATAATATGTTGGGTGAAACTGTATATCAAAACAATTGGTTACCTTCTCAAACCCAACAAATGATAGATATTAACAAGCTGCCCAGTGGTTTATATATAATGAGGCTGGGCGATTGCGAAATGAAATTTGTGAAACAATAAAGGGCTTAAATTCCTTCATTGTTGTTTGTTGCTAAAATACATATCTGACTACGTGGATATTAATTAGTAATTCATTCTGTCTTAACAATCTTCTTCCCTTTTATTGCCCCAAGCCTATTTTGTCCTAATTTTGCCCCATATTATGACAACTGAAAATAACAAACAAGTGGAATATCATTTCAATGTGATTGAGATGATACAGATATTGTGGAAATGGCGTAAAAAAATTATCATTGTAATGCTTATTGCAGCAGGCCTTTCGGCTATTGCTACCGGGCCTTGGCTAATCACCCCGCTTTACAAATCGAACATGATATTTTACCCTACCGTGAACAATTCCTTCTCATCCAGTTTTTTAAAAGACAACCAAGGAGACAAGAGCGACCCCTTGGTATTTGGTACCGAAGTACAGGTGGAGGGGATGCTTCAAATCCTCAATTCAGACTTGACCCGTGGTGCGGTAATGAAACATTTTGATTTGCTCAACCATTACCATTTGAACAATGACGATGAATACCGATACGTGAAACTGGGCCGCATGTACGACCGCAAAGTGAGCTTTAAACGAACAGAGTTTACTTCCATTGAATGCACAGTGCTGGATGAAGACCCCGAGTTTGCAGCCAAAATGATTGATGGAATTTCGGATATTATGGACTCCATTAAAACCCAAATACAAAGGCAAGTGGCTACACAAGCCCTGGCCATAGTAGAAGAAGCATATTTTACCAAACGCAAAGAAATACAATTCTATAACGATTCGCTCAACCGCTTGGGCGATTTGGGTGTGTTCAACGTGGCTGAACAGGCCAAGGTGCTCACCGATATACAACTTAAAAATGGTGCGAACACCGAAGTGCAAAAAAAACTACTGGCCAAATACGGACGCTCATTTGAAACCCTTGCCCGAACAGTTTTTTTGGAACTGGAGAAAGAATCGGACCTGCGAAAATTTTATGACCAAGCCCGAATTGATGCCAGTGCCAATGTGCAGCACAAGTTTATTGTGAGCAAATCGGGGCCATCGCAGTTTAAAGCATATCCCATTCGGTCATTGATGGTTTTGCTTACTTGTTTGGCCACTCTGGCATTTACCTGTTTGGTTATCTTGATTTACGAAAAAATATACTTGCCCAATAAAAAGCCCGCAATTGCAACTGCTGCTTAATAATAAACGTTGGTTCTGGTTGTTGACGTTATTATATATAAGCGTCAATGTTTTTTTGCTTGCCAACAATATATATTATGGACTTTTTGTGCCAGTGGCAGTGGCTATTATATTGCTTGGCATTTATCGTTTCGATTGGTTGATTATGCTAACGGCTATGCTTACGCCCCTGTCGTTCAGGTTTAATGATATAGGCTTTGGCATTGGGTTGGACATGCCCTCCGATTTATTGATTTTGTTGTTGGGCGGCATCGTTATATTCAAATTTTTTGCCGATGGTCATGTTGATATGAAAATCATGAAGCATCCAATCACACTCGCTATTTTTATTAATTTGAGCTGGATATTGTTTACAAGTATTACCAGTAGCATGCCCTTGGTTTCTGTCAAATATTTTGTATCTAGGTTTCTGTACATAATCGTGTTCTATTTTGCATTGGCCCATGTGTTTAAGAATTTGGACAAGATAAAACTATATTTCTGGGTTTATATTATTCCTTTTGCCGGTGTTATTATATACACTTTAATCCAGCATTCGGAATATAACTTCGACCAACGTGCAAGCTATGCCATGAGCCAACCTTTTTATATTAACCATGGAATCTATTCCATCCCTATTGCTTTTTTTGTACCGTTTCTTATTGCAGTTTTGGCAAATGGGCATAAGCTAAATTACAGCATTCCTTTTCGTACAATTTGTTTTATGTTGCTTGGCTTGTTTATAGTGGGGCTTATATATAGTTATACCCGTGCAGCTTGGATAAGTTTGATTGTAGCATTGGGTGTGGCTGTGATATTATACTTTCGTTTCAGGTGGTACCTATATGCTGCGGGAATATTGGTGGTGATAATGGTTGGTTATTTCATGCAAGAGCGTTTTCAATTAATGCTGAAAAAAAACAAGCAAGTATCGGCAGATAGTTTTGAGAAACATGTAAAATCAATTTATAATATTTCAAATGATGACTCAAACCTGGAACGCATCAACCGCTGGCGTAGTGCACTGCGGATGACGGCTGACAGGCCTTGGGTGGGTTTTGGTGCCGGCACTTATAAATTTCAGTATGCCCCATATCAGCGAGCAAAAGAACTAACCAAAATAAGCACCAACTTTGGCACAGTGGGCAATGCACACAGCGAGTATTTTCAACCTTTGGCCGAAATAGGGATTATAGGTTTGCTCAGCTTTTTATACCTACTATTTGTAGTATGGCGAACAGCGGTAAAGCTGCACTACAAATCGCTGGACCCCAAAGTACGGGTACTAAATATGGCCGCCCTGCTAGGCTTGACCACTTATTTTGTGCATGGGCTGCTCAATAACTACAGCGATCAGGATAAAGCGGCTGTTCTTATCTGGGGTTTTATAGCAATGGTAGCGGCATTAGATATTTATCACGATAAAAAAACAAATTTGGTATAATCATTGTATTTTTGTACAAAATTTAAAAAATTAGTAAACACCATGAAAAATCGATTATTTATCCTTCCACTTTTGGCAATGGCCATCAGTTTTTGCTCAATGAGCCCCGACAAAAAAAGTGAAGCTTCTACCCCTACAACCCAAACTACCGATAACAGCGGTGTTGACAAAAAAATAACTTGGCTCGATTTTAATGCCGGTTATGCCAAAGCCAAGAGCGAGAAAAAGATAGCACTTATAGATTGCTATACCGATTGGTGCTATTGGTGCAAACGCTTGGACAAAGACACATACACAGATTTATCAGTGATAGAAACAGTGAACAAAAACTTTGTCGCTATCAAATTCAACCCTGAAAAAACAGATATTAAATACGAGATTGATGGAAAAAGCTACAGTGGCATGGAGTTGCTCAGCATACTTTCTAATGGCCAAAGTTCAGGCTACCCCACCACATTTTTCATCGGTACCAAAGGTAACAATATGTTGGCCCCATTTGAAGGATATGCAGGCCCTGCAGATTTCTTAAAAACATTGCAGGAAAAAGTAAGTCAGAATTAATTGGCTATAATATATCTTAGCTAGTTGACAAAGGTTTTATATATTATTTGTTTATTGTTCTTCTGTACCAAATTAGAAGCAAAAATCAAACTTGTACCAATTACGGAGGAAAACAATACTGTTAAGCTTAAAAACGACAGCCTGTTTTCGCCGCAGCTAAACACCTATAAAAAGATTTGGATATACCTGCCTACTGATTACTATACTTCTAAACAAGATTATTCGGTAACCTATATGCCCGATGGTGAAAGGGCAGATATCTATAGTACATTAGGGAATTTTGAAAAAAATAATTTACAAAACGGGTTATTGGTAGCAGTTGTAAATGGCAAAGATGTAGCGAGTGAATTATTTTCACCATTCGGAGGGTTCAGCATGGGTAATGCTTATGCAGACTTTATCGCAAACACTTTAAAACCTTATATAGATTCTGCATACCACACCCTGCCCTATGCCGATAAAACAGCAGTAATAGGAGGACGTTGGGGTTCATTTATTAGTTTATATACCTGGTTAAAATATCCAGAAGTATTTGGCAAATTGGGATTGCTAAATCCGGCGTTTTGGGTACTTGATTCCATAAGCAGTTATATACTTTCCAACCCTCCAAGACCCGCTCAAAAAATATATGCTTATCTGGGAACTGGCGAAAACAAACTTATTGTTGATGATATTGCCAAGATATATAAATTGCTCCAACTATCTGGATTGCCAGAAACCCAAATGATACAAATGGTAAACACTGGGAATGAAGGCAGGTGGGAGTTTGGCGTAGCTTATCAATGGTTATTTTTTAACAACGCAGCACTGGAAACAGATCAGCTAATAGGTAAACCCAAACTTGAATTAAAAAAAGGGATTGCTCATTTTAGCCCAATAGATTTATCTAGAAATTATATGTATCATGTATTAGATTCTCACGGCAAACAATTTATGACAGACGAAAAATTATATACCAACACTATCAATATGGTAAATTTACCCAAAGGTACTTATTTTGTAAATCTGCATGATAAAAGCCGTTCTTATTTATATAAGATTGTTTTGAAATAATGACGGAAGTATTATATAACAATCAACCTGCTATAGGTATTGTGGGTGGCGGACAGTTGGGTTGTATGTTTATACAAGAAGCAGCCAGGTATGATATTATAATAAATACTTTAGATGCTGCCGATGCTCCTGCAAAAAAAACTGCTAGAAATCATATTATTGGTTCACTTCAAAGCAAAGAAGATATACATAAATTAGCCCAAATTTCGGATGTACTTACATTCGAAATTGAGAATATCAATGTGGACGCTTTGATAGAATTGGAAAATTTAGGGAAAACAATTATCCCTAGCCCCAAAGTGTTACAGCTTATTCAAGACAAAGCCATACAGAAGAATTTTTATCAAAAGTATCAATTACCTACCGCTAAATTTGAGGTAGTGGATGGCATACAATATATTGATTCAGCATTAGGCCAATTGGGAATTACTGATAAATTTGTGATAAAAACAGCCACAGGAGGTTATGACGGAAAAGGAGTTTTTGTGTTGTCAAGAAAGTCTGATTATATAAATTCAATTTCTAAGTTAAGAGGCAAATTAGTAATAGAAGAATTTATCGAGAATGCAATCGAGGTATCAGTAATTACTGCATGCGACCAACAAGGTAATATTAAATGTTTCCCTACAGTTGAAATGGTTTTCGACCCCAAACTCAATTTGGTTGATACCCTTATTTGCCCAGCACGACTTGATAAAAATATATTACAAGAAGCAGAAAAAATTGCCATTGAACTCACCCAATATTTTGACAGTGCAGGATTGTTTGCAATAGAAATGTTTGTTGCCCCAAACGGAGAAATATATATAAATGAAACTGCACCCAGGCCCCATAATTCAGGACATCATACCATCGAAGCATGTTATACAAGCCAGTATGAGCAACTGTTGCGTGTATTGATGGGATGGCCACTTGGCAGCACAGATATTATTAAACCCGCATCCATGATTAATATTATAGGCCCTGCCGATATAGTGGGGAATTATTATTTACATAACAACGATAAATTATTGGCAGAAGAAGGCGTATATATACATTTATATGGCAAGCATGAAACCCGCCCGGGTAGGAAGCTTGGGCATATCACTATATTGGCTGATACGATGGAAGAACTGATAACAAAAACAGAAAAAATTAAATTAATATATACTATAGCAGCAGCATAAGTTTATGAGAAAAGAAATTGTATTATATACAATGATGCTTGTTTTTGCAAGTGCAAGTGCCCAATACCGCGTGGTGAAAGTAAACGCACTGAGTAATTCGCCCAATGAAGTAAGCATTGCCATTGACCCCAATAATCCTGCACGCATGGTGGCTGGGGCTAATTTGCAAGCAGTGTATTATAGTACCGATAGTGGTAAAACCTGGTCAGAAAAGGAATTGAGAAGCAGTATGGGCGTATATGGAGACCCAGTGCTGCATGCGGACAATCTTGGAAATTTTTATTTCGGGCATTTGGCAAAAAATAAGAAATTAATAAAAGGAGCTTATGATGGGTTGGACCGTATTATTATACAAAAATCTATTGATGGAGGGAAAACTTTCAGCGACGGAGACTACGCGGGTTTAGATACTGGCAAAACACAGGATAAGCATTGGTTTAGTAACGACAAACAAAATCATATTTATGTAACCTGGACAGAGTTCGACAAATACGAGAGCAAAGATCCAAACGACCATTCACGTATCAGGTTTAGTAAATCTATTGGAGAAGGAGTAGGTTTTACAGCAGCAATCACCATATCGGATACGGTAGGCGATTGTGCGGATGGCGACAACACACTAGAGGGAGCTACCACAGCTATCGGACCCGATGGAACGGTGTATGCAGCATGGGCCGGTTATGAAAATATATATTTAGACAGATCGGATGATGGTGGAATTACTTGGGGTAAGGATATAGTAATAGCCCACCAAAAAGAAGGATGGGACTTGCCTGTAAAAGGTTTGTATCGGAGCAACGGAATGCCATTTCTACACTGCGATAAAAATGGGAAGTTATATCTTTTGTTTGCTGACAGACGCTTTGGCGATATTGATGTGTGGTTAAAAATGAGCAACGATGGCGGTAAAACATGGACAGAAGATAAACGCATAAACCATGATGAATTAAAAAATGGAGCCGACCAATTTACACCCAATATGTGCATTGACCCTGTTACCCAAAATGTATATATTATATATTATGACGGGCACAACAGTAAAAGCAATTTGTTTACCGATGTATATATGGCTTTTTCTACCGATGGGGGAACCACATTTAATAATTTCAGGCTTACCCCAAACTCATTCCCATTGCCCGAAAAATTTATCTTTTTCGGAGATTATATAGATATTGATGCTGTAAACAATGTGGTACGACCCATCTGGACAGATTATAATAACAATACCACACAAGTGAAGTGTGGCTTGGTAAACGCCAAGGATATAGTCAACTATAATACTGAACCTGCAAGGTTAGATGTGGCCATAAAAACTTCTGTTTCGGGTAAAAGTATCTATATACATGCCAATTCAGCTTATGATCAAAAATACAAAATTTATATACAATATAATAAAGTAGGCGAACCCAAAAAGCTGGGCAAACTTAAATTGAAGAAAGGCGAAAGCGAAGTCCATTTTAAATCGTCAAAGCTATCGTATGGCTCCTACGATTTAATACTAAAAGCAGAAAGTGGAATAATTACGATACCTTTCACGCATCCATTTTTATAGTATAATATATTGGGCAGTTGTTATTGCTGTTTAATAAACCCCAGGCTCACACTATTGATACAATAACGCAATCCTGTTGGCTTTGGGCCATCGTCGAATACGTGACCAAGATGGCCGCCACAATGGGCACAAACTACTTCTATTCTTTTCATGCCAAAACTGGTATCTTTTATTTCTTTTATATGTGTTTTATCCATGGTTTCATAAAAGCTGGGCCATCCGCAACCTGCATCAAATTTGGCTTCGCTGGTAAATAATTCGTGGCCGCAGCCTTTGCATATATAGGTTCCCTTTTCCCAATGTGTTTCATATATTCCCACATACGCTTTTTCTGTTCCCTTTTCACGCAATACCCTGTATTCTTCTGGCGTTAATTGTTGCTCCCATTCACTGTTGGTTTTTTGGATTTCAAAGTTTTCTTTTTCCATAATATTTAGTAACAAGAAATACGGGGATTTAGTTTTTATATTTCTTATTATATTGATTTATATTATACCTATTCTTACTACAAAATAGTCCAGACCAATCGGGAGTAATGCCAACCTTGTAGTTGTTTAGGCCACTTGCAAAAAATATCCCGATAGCTTCCCGATAGCTATCGGGAGGGATTGGCCTAATACAGACACAGTTTCGGTATAATTTATTGCCATAAAGGCGAAGGGAAATATATTATACATCCCTTCACCATTTCTGACAATTTATAAACTGTTAATTAATTTCCGCAAACGCATTGGCCTGCGGCATCACATGCTGCTTTACACTCGCCACTGCAATCTTTGCAACTGCATGGGCCGTTCTGGTCACAACTGGCATCACATGTTGAGACTGAAGTATTCGATGCTACAGTTTGGGAAGTGGCTGCACCTTGTGCGGTTTTGCTGTCGCAACATTCGCTACCGGGTGTGCATACACAGTGGCCTGCGGCATCGCATTTGGCTTTACACTCACCACTGCATCCTTCGCAGGTGCATGGGCCATCGCTATCGCAGCAGTTGGCATTGGTGGTTTGTGAGGTCTTGTCTTTTTTGCAACAAGCTTTTCCGTCTTCTTTGGTACACGATCCGCATGAGGTGGCGTACACAACGCCTGCTATTCCTATAACTGCAACTATGGCAGCAATAATCCAATATGATTTTTTCATTTTTGTATATTTTTTTTGTTATATATCTTTCACGGCAGATATATAATTTGTTTTAATAAAGCAACCGTGGTTTGCTATAAAATAAGAATGTATGATGCCTTTGAGTCTAGGCGAGACTATTATACTTTCTATCTGAAAATACAATCCCGATAGCTATCGGAACTCAACAAGTGAAACGCCCAATGAGCAAATGTGTTCGATATTTGCTAACCAAAGGCGGCCCATGCAAATTGGTATAATGTACATCGTACTGTGATGGGATATTTGCAATTTGATAAATAGGTTCAGAAGGCCATAAAGCAACAGATTGTGGATTGGATTCTATGGTACTTGCCGCAACCACATGGTCAGTATGTACTTTTAAATAGAAGGCCTTGTCATGGCAACAACTATCGTGTTCACAGCCCACCTCGCAACCACAATCAGCATCCGCACCGCTAAATATAATGGCACTGAGCTCCTCGTCGCAGAAATGCAATTTCACCGCTATCCCGGTAATACTGAGCAGGTAAAGAGAAACGGCAAAGAGGGCTGCGAACTTTTTCATGATTGGAATACAAAGTTAGGGCATGGCAACATTGCTGCCAAATTTATTTTTTGCTTCGCATCAACCCTAACAGGTTTGACAACTTTGCAATTAGCAACGCGGGCAAAGTTGTCAAATCTTTAGTCCAATTGGCACCACAATCTTAAAGCTAAAATTCCTCCCCATATTATATATCCCACTTCTGCCGGTATAATTCTGCGGATAATTGTCCATATACTTTAGGCGGCTCATATTGCTCTGGTAGGCTTTGTCAGTAAGGTTGGAACCTATTATATTAAAGGTAAAAAGCACATCGCCTTTTCTGTTTACCACATTGGCTCCAAAACCTGCATCGAGCAAAGTGTAGCCAGGTGTTGTAGTTTCGGTATTATAGGCAAGAAAAACCCTGTTTTGGGGAGCATGATAGCGAACGCTGAGTTTGATAAACCCTTGGGTAAAGCACTTCCATTTTTTATGGAGCTCTGCTCGTAGTTCATGCGAGGTTCTTAAAGGCGGAATGAAGGGTAAATATTGGGTACTGTCATTTAATATCACGCCATTGCCGCCCAAGTTTTGTGCATATACAACCGATATTGCATTTTCAAAATGTAGCCAATCGTAAGGATGTGGATGTGCGTCAATAGATATTTCTCCTCCCACCAATCGGGCATTGGTTTGGTGGAATTTGAATACGGGATATTCATTTCCGTTTTGCACAAATATAGAATCTCCTCCTTGTGAATTATTTAGTTTTTGATTATATATATAATTGCTCAGATGGTTATAAAAAACTTCGGTACTAATTGTTATATGTTTGCCATAGTAAAATGCTCCAATATCGCTCTGCAGGCTAAACTCGGGCTTAAAATTGGCATCACCCAATTGCTGAAAACCTGTGCCGGGGTGTACACCTTTGGCAGCTATTTCTGCAATGTTTGGGGCACGATAACCACGGGCAATATTCATTTTAAAACATAGTTTTTCATTTCTATTATAAGTAGCTCCGATACTTGAACTGATACCCGAAAATATATGTTTGTATTTTTCAAATTGCAATGCAATGGTTGTGTCATTTGCGTTATAAGAAGTTTGCCTATCGAACCCATTTGAAGGATCGGTTTTTGTATATAATACTTCATTGCCGAATGAACGTATATCACATCTTGCTCCTGCACTCACATCAAATTTTTTAATGGATTTTTTTATATAAAAGAAAGGCCCGATATCAAACGAATGATATGCGGGAATAACAAACTCCGTGGCACTTGCAGCGTTTTTGTTTGATTGAAACATCCCATTAATCCCTGTGGTTATATGATAGCCATGATAGGGCTGAAAAATATATTTGATATCATAAGTTCCCGTATTTAGTATTAAATTTAAGCCAGCCAAATCTGCAAATAGCGGATGACTATATTCTCTTCTATGACTTTGTTGTATTCCAAGTTTTATACTTAACCTGCTTTTGCCGATAAAAAAATTTGTTACTGAATACAAACGATAATGTTGCACGTGTTGGTGTATTACATTTATATTATAAGAATTCAAATCACTACTATTGGCAATAGGTCTGAGGGTGTCTGCTTCCGATATTTGTTTGGTAAATTTACGGGTTGCAGAATCTCGGCTGCCGTCTGGAATTTCTTGTACATTATCATATATCGTAAAATTTAAAGCGGTATTTCCCCATTTTTTAATAATGCCGATATTGGCATTCAGATCTCTTTCATAATACTTAGTTCCAAAAACTCTTCCATCATATTTATTATAATAGTTTGTTGCCTGTTTATCTGAAATTCTGAAACCCCATATAATACTTTTGTTATTACCTGCAAGCCCCAATGAGCCTGCCCATTGCTGGTTATTGCTTTGATAATTTGTTGTAAAATTTCCTCGAATCGTTCCCCTAGCAGCAGGGTTTGCAGGGAGTAAATTTACCACCCCGGCCAGTGCGTCTGAACCATACATTAAACTGGCAGGACCTTTCACAATTTCTATTCGGTCAACCAAATATTGGTCTACTTCTATCCCATGCTCATCGCCCCATTGCTGCCCATCTTGTCTCACGCCATCAAACAAGGTGAGGATGCGGTTGTAGCCCAATCCACGAATATAGGGTTTCGATACATTAGGGCCTGTAGTAACTGCACTCACACCTGGAATTTTGGCAATTAAATCTATAATATTGGTAGCTTGGTTTTGCTGAATATATCGCCGGTCTATACTTACCAATGGCACCGGACTTTTCCTGTTCTCGGTAGGCGAGCCCACGCCTGTTACTACCGCACCATGCAGTTCGGTAGCTGCATGTGGAAGCACTACCATTATTATATCAGTGAAAGTATTATTAATTGTAATTATTTTTCCAGAAAAACCAGTTGCAGAAATCTCAACTAAAAAATTTCCACTAGGCAAGTTTTGTATATTAAAGTAACCCAAACTATCTGTTAGTTCTGTGGTTTTTAAATCGGGGATATAAATTGTTGCTGCCACTATGGGTACTGACTCTTCATCGGTTACCCTACCTTTTATACCGTCTTTGGCAGCTAGGTGTATGGGCAATAAAAATAGGAGTATATGTTTTAAATAGTTCATAAATATTATATATATATTGTGAGAAATTAGCAATAACAAATACCTTAGAAAATAAGGATACTATAATTATTGAATTAAATAAAGGTTAAATAATAGTTATAAAAACTATTATATCAACAAGCAAAAAATGTTGGCGGCCCTTTATTGGCTGCACGCATCAAATATTCTTGGTGCGATGCTATATATATAATTTGTGCGGGAGGTAAAAGTATTACTTTATCCTTTTCAAAAGGTATGATACAGCTTTCTAAATATTTTGCAATTTCAAATTTGCAGATTTTGCAATGTTCTTTTTCGGTGGTGATGTGCTGGCTATGCCCGCAGCTTGCTTGTGCCTCATTACCTGGCAGAACGGTTGCCACCATACAGGCATGCTCAGGCTCATCGTGTGTATGCGTTGGGTTTACACAAACTTCCAATTCATGCTCATGCCATAGGCCTGCGGGTATTTGGCAGAAGGCAAATACAACTAGAATGAACCATGTTTGGATTTGTTTGAGGAGCATGATTTGTGGGGGCAAATATAGGGGAAGTCCTTTATTTGTTGTTGGCAATGAATTAAAAAACCTGTGTTTCGTGACTATATTATACAACGCAATACCGATAGCTACCTGCACTGTTACCGGGCAATCTATGTACACTTTTAAAGACCCTTTGGCAAAATTTTGCACTAAAAAACTATATATATTATTGCCCTATCTTTACCAGCTTGGCAGTTTGCACCCCTTCAGTTGTTATAAGCCTTACTATATACTCGCCCGC
>JAYVCI010000021.1:0-35595 GCA_043750035.1 Chitinophagaceae bacterium | reverse complement strand
CTATTTTCTCTATCTATCGCCGCATTTCACCTATTGGCGAACCTGTTACATTGGAAGACTGCCTGCAACCTGGCAAAAATCAGGTAGCAGCGGGGTATGTACTGTATGGCTCATCAACCATGTTGGTATATACCACAGGCAATGGCGTAAATGCTTTCACTCTAGATTTGTCAATCGGAGAATTTTGTCTTTCCAACCAAGGCATTACCACGCCAAAGCAAGGTAAAATATATAGTGTGAACGAAGGCAATTATAGAAAATTCCCCGAAAGTGTTAAAAATTATATCAAATATTGCCAAGAAGAAAATAAAGAAGAAAATCGCCCTTATAGCACACGTTATATAGGGTCATTTGTTGCAGATTTCCACCGCAACCTCATGAAAGGCGGGATATATATCTATCCGCCCACAGCCAAGGATGTGAACGGAAAGTTGAGGCTGATATATGAATGTAACCCCATGGCCTTCCTAGTAGAGCAAGCCGGCGGACGAGCCACAGACGGCATACGCCGCATCATGGATATAGTGCCCGACTCATTGCACCAACGCGTTCCAGTATTTATCGGATCAGAAGAAATGGTGATAAAAGCAGAGGAATTTGTAAAAGCAGAAGTAGTAGCATGATTTGACAACTTTGTCCGGTACCAAGAACAGAAGTTGTCAAATCTGAAAGCCCGAAAAACCAAATATTAAAATGAAAACGGTTCAAGGGGTGCGGCTAACTCGCACAAAGCAACCATTCATAATTTTGGTTGTCTTTATAATAATAAATCATGATAAGCATTATCACATCAATATATAATCAATTGGATATGAACGAGCTCTTCTATAAGAGTTTGATGGAGAATACCTATAATCCATTTGAGTTGATTATTATTGATAATAATTCAAATGATGGGTCACGAGTATATTTTGAGGGAAAAGAAAACGTAGTTTTAATAAAAAATGAATTCAATTATTCATATCCCTATTGTAATAATTTAGGGCTTAATATTGCTAAATTTGAGAACTTAGCTTTTTTAAATAATGATATTATTTTATCTGAACATTGGGATAAAAAATTATTGGAATGTATGGATATAAATGGCATTCAATTTATTTGCCCTACAGGTAACGAACGTATGAGCACCAAGGAACTTACGAGTAAAAGAATGTTCAGATGGAAACTTATTAGTACGCCTATCAGAAAAATTTCAATAAACAAGTATAGTCTGAGATTAATGATGTTTTTGATGTATGGTTCTTATAAAAAATTCACGCAAAAACTATTTGATAAATTCAAATATCAAGTAAAAGAAGGATTTTGCGGATTTGCAATTTTGACTACTAAAACAAATCTAGATAAAATTGAGGGAATGGACATCAGAATTCAAGAGGCAGACTGGGATCTGTTTGTAAAAGTAAAAAAAAGAAGCATAGATGTTGGGGATATGAAACCAATGCAAATCGCATTAGGTATCTTTGTGCATCATTATGGAAGATTAACTGCAAAAACACATTTCCCTGATTTTAAAGATAGAGATAAATTATATTCATTCGATAATAAATGGACAGAACATGAAAGAAAAGAATACTTACAGAATTTGTAAATGGATGTTGGCAATAGTTATCATACTTTGCTGTAACAAAAACATTTTAAGTCAACAACTCATCAATGTGCGGATTATATATGTAGATCCGGCCAAAAAAGTGATTGGATTGACTAATTATTTAGATGCAGACTCAAACCTTAGTGATTGGAGGCTGAGTTCTAACGGAGTTGATACTCCATTGTCAAAGCTAGTTACTATAATAGGTAGTTTAAATCCCTGCAAAAATACACAGAGTGTTATATTGCAAGGATTGACAATGGATCCTACAAAAGGCTCACTTAGCCTACATCTTCCCAATATGCCAGTAGATTCATATTCATTGCATGACTTTGTTCAATGGGGCGATTCATCTCAAGATTTTGAATCGGATGCTGTAAATAAAAAATTATGGAGACAAGGAAGATTCATCACAACCAAACCTCCTTTTTCATTTAAATGTACTTATGGCGACCATGATGATACCTGTTGGCAAGGTATAAAAGCCCCAGTTATTAATCTTAGATTTGCGTATGTTAGTCCAATAACCAATTCTATTTGTATAAAAAATGCAGGTGTGTCCAATGTTGACTTGTCATACTCTGCTCTATGTATCAACGGTAACTGTTACGACACCATCAAAAACATCCCCATGAAGATATTAAAAGGAAGTTTGAATATTCAGAAAAACGATTCTGTGGTAATTCAATTTGTAAATGATAGCATAAAGAACTCAGGTTCATTGGCTTTGTTTGCATTCCCCAAAGTATACAATGATACCTCTGGTATGCTCGACTTCGTCCAATGGGGCGATAGCATGAAACCATACTCATCGTTAGCGGGACAAAAAGGTATTTGGGATTCATTGCAAACAGTGCATCTCAATGATAGGGATTCGATAGTATATACTGGCAATTATACCTTTGCTCAAAGTGGTGCAAGCTATTGGCAGAACCGGCATACATATATTGATGACGCATGGGCAAGCTATATAAGTGTATATCCAAATCCAGCTTCGCAGTTCCTCAATATACAATCCAATTTGTCAGGCAATATATATTATACCATTAACGATGCTACGGGTAGGGCTTTAAAGAGTGGTATGTTTAATAACAATCAGCAAATAGATATTGGTAATTACCATTCAGGCATATATTATATAAAACTGAGCAAAGACAATAGCAGACCCGGCTATGTGAGGTTTGTAAAAAATAATTAATTGTATTTGTTGTGATAGTTAGTTCCAATATAGCACTAAGCAATTTAGCGGACAAACTAAAACTACAGTTTATATTATTTCTTGTATTTTCCGTATCAATTACTACTTTATCTGCCAAGATACGTATTGTGGGCATTGACCCAGTGTACAAAGTAATTACCATAAAAAATTATTATACCGATACTCAAAATTTAGCCAAGATGACGATAGTATATAAAAATACTGTTATATCATTGGCAAATCTCACTTTGGTTTCAGGTTCATTGCTGTGTCCGCCCAAAAATTTTGCTTTTTTTTCGGGGTTGAATATTGATTACGATTCAGGCTCGGTGGGGATGTACGACAATCGATATTCACCGCAAATCATTCCTTCAAATTTTGCAGATTTTGTGCAATGGGGCAGGGCAGGGCAGCAAAATGAAGACTTAGCAGATTCTATGAAATTTTGGGTGAAAGGTGAATTTTTAAATACGGTACCGCCTTATAATTACAACGGCGGTTCACTGGACCGTGGCAAACAGTTTTGGCAGTCGTATAAGATGCCCTCATTGGCTTTGAAATTTGTATATATCAATCCATACAAGCAGCAAATTGGAATTAAAAATACGGGTGGTAGCAATGTAGATATAGCAAACTTATATATCGCCAACGATACGGGCAGTAGTGATTCTATAAGCCATGCACCCTTTCAAGTATTAAAAGGCAAACTTAATATATTGAAGAACGATACTATTATATTAAGTGGTCTATATATTGGCGATACAGTTGGTTCAGTAGCCTTGTTTTTCAATATCAACAGATATGATACTGTAAACCTTATTGACTATGTGAAGTGGGGCAGGGGACACAGTCGTTTTGCTTACTTGGCCCAGCAAAAAAATATTTGGGATACATTAAAATTCCTGACCATAAAACCCAATGATTCGTTTCGTTATACAGGCAATTTCACCAAGTTACAAACGGGAGCAAATTATTGGCAAGTATATAAAGATACTACTACAATAGATACCACCGCTATCAATAATTACCCACTAGCAAATGATAAAATCAGTATTGAAAGATATAATGGTATATTGAAAATTTCCAACCATACCAACACCCAACTCTCTCTCCAACTCTACGACCAACAAGGCCGTTTGGTGATGCAAAGTCAATTACTATGTGGAAGTAATGAGTACCATACTTCTGAATTTAAAGATGGGATTTATTATATAATTGTGCAGAAGGATGGATGGCATTTTTTGGAGAAGATTATTGTAGCAAATTAAGAAGCTGTGATATAGCATCATCGAAACAATATCTTTCAAACTCTGTCTTCGATAAACTCAGACTGACAACTCACTTTGTCATCCTGAGTTTATCGAAGGGCGGCAAACTAGGATGTGTTATATATAGCATCATCGAAACAATATCTTTCAAACTCCGTCTTCGATAAACTCAGACTGACAACTATTTTTCTTTTTTTTGATTATTTTTGAAATTAGACAATTTCTTTATAGTATCCCAATCCTGTTCAAATAATGCTTCTTTCTTTTTTCTGGACCAACCTTTTAATTGTTTCTCCCAATCAATGGCTTGATTAATATCAGTAAAACGTTCGAAGTATTTTAATATAACAGGTCTTCTAATAGAAGTATAACTAACTTTTTCACCCTTATTATGTTGTTCGATTCTTAATTCTAAATCATTGGTAACACCTGTATAATAACTCCTGTCAGAGCACTCTAATATATATACAAAATAATTATGGTCGGAAGACATATTGCAAATGTATGAAACATTAATATAATTGCAAAATTCTCTTTTTGTCATCCTGAGTAGGTTTGTCATCCTGAGTTTATCGAAGGGCGACAAACCTGAGGGGAGTACTCCTCCTGCCGTCTTCGATAAACTCAGACTGACAACTGTGTTCCCTACTTCACCAAATACTGCCTAAAAACCTCCTGCATATAACACTTCGCTTCTTTCCCCATTTGCTCTATTTTACTACTGTCACTCACTTGAATATTAAATAACCTATTGCCATCGCCATGATGCACGGAAAGCTCGCCCCAGGGCCTTACCCAGGTATCACCATCCCACGAAAAAACCATATAGGCGAACTCCTGTGTATAGGGATTTAATAAGTTTTTGCTCCAGGTAAATTCATCATGTTTCATATTAAGTTGTGCCAATAAGGTAGCTGCTATATCAACCTGCGATGCAACTTTGGTATGCTTATATCCACGGTATTCTTTTTTAATTACATCACCATATAATAAAAAGGGAATACTGTGATGTGTGGAGGGAACCAAATCGGTATGCTGTGGGGTGTTGTGGCTATGGTCGGCCATAAAAACGAAGAGCGTGTTTTTATACCAAGGTTGTTTTTTTGCTTCTTTAATAAACGCACCTATACAACTATCGGTATAATAAGCAGAGTTAAGATATGGTTTTTCGTCACCACCTTTGGTGATAGGATTTGCACAAGGCATATCATACGGATTGTGCGTGCTTAAAGTGAATAATGAATTAAAAAAGGGTTGTTTGGAAGTATTACATTCTTTCAATAGTTCGTTGAACATATAGCCATCATGTATACCCAACCTGCCTTCTGGATAACCCGGGAAGTCCTTACCCTCCTTAATCTTATCAAATTTGTTCGACATCATATAGCCTTTTATATTGCCATATATCAATTGCCCGCCGAATATATAAGAAGTATAATATCCTGCCTGCTTAAAATTATTCACCATAGAAGGCAAATGCTGAAACTTGTCGGGCTGGCTTATAATAGAATGTAAAGGTTGGGAAGGGAACGCACTCCATATAGCGGCCATGCCTTGGTCGCTGCGTTCGCCGGTAGCAAAGCATTTGGTGAAAAGATATCCATCATCGCTCAGGCTTTCAAATACAGGTGCAATGCCGCTATCACCACCGCAGTACTTAACCAAATCAGCACTCCAACTTTCCAGTATTACAAAAACAATATTTGGTTTTTCTACATTGAATATATGTATAGTTGTATCTTTTTCCACTGCATGCAATTCTCTCAAAACAGCTTGAGCTTCTGCATCGGGATAATATTGATAGGGATTATGACGGGTATCAATTTCCCAATTTTGATATATACTGTTACTAAAGTTCCAAAACGAATTAGTGGCAGCAATATTCAAATTATTATTATTAGAAAAATAGCATTCGCTTTGGTTAATGGGAATTTGTTGAAGCCCACCACGCAAGCCCACACCCACACCCAATGCACCCAAGAAGAGAAACGGCAATGGGAAAAACCAGTTGCGTTTATAATGTGCTATTTTAGTATATACCAATTTGTTAAAACTATATATCGATATCGAAACAAATGCAAAAAATAAAACAAACAGCATCAATATTTTTGACAAGGGCAATGTATTAAAAGCCTCTGAGGGATGCTCAAGATATACTATTGCCTTGTAATTTAGCTTTACACCCCACTCAGTATATAAATCCAGTTCAAAAACGGTAATAGCTGATATACATACTATAATAAAATAGCAATAATATTTGAGAAAAATATTTATATATTTTGCCCAATGCAAACTCATCAAAAAAATTAAAACAACAGGCAAGCCCATTATGTAGCAAGCCGATGAAACATCGAGCCGGAGTGAATAAGGAAATATTTTAAGGACTTCTAATAATGAATTGTCGAAAATTTTATTGGCATGGTATATAATAAATACTATTCGCCCAGCCTGAAAAAATACCAACCAGAAAAAGAAAATTTTCAGGGTATAGATTGCTAAGTTTTTCCAGTTCATTTGGCCAATATCTTTTGTATATATTTACCTATAACATCAAACTCCAGGTTAACGCTGCTTCCGGGTTTTATATTTTTAAAATTGGTATGCTCAAAAGTGTAAGGTATAATAGCAACAGTAAAATTATTCTCGTCAGAATCAACTACAGTAAGGCTTACACCATTTATACATATACTTCCTTTAGGGATAGTTAGCTGTTTTTTATCACTGTATTCAAATTCAAATTTCCAACTCCCGTTTTCCTCAATCACACTTTTGCAAGTACCCGTACAATCTACATGACCTTGCACTATATGTCCGTCGAACCTTCCATTAGCGGGCATACAGCGTTCCAGGTTTATAAAATCGCCCACTTTTAATTCACCCAAGTTTGTTTTATTTAAAGTTTCATCAATTGCCGTAACTGTATAATAATCCGCAAATAAATTTGTAACCGTTAAGCAAACCCCATTGTGTGCGATGCTCTGCCCCAAAACAAGTTCAGCCACAAAACCACAAGTAATTTCCATCTCCATATTCCCAGAATCCTTTTTCAGGTTTCTAACAATTCCTAAAGTTTCTATAATACCTGTGAACATTTTTATTTACGATTTTAGAATTACGATTTACGATTGTTACGAATTGTGATTGTGTTTTTACATCGTACATCGTACATCGTAAATATTTTATATACTTTCTACTATACTATTTACGGCTTCAAACACCCTACTAGGTTCCAAAGTTTCCATACAACTCACCCCATCCACACAAGTGCCCCGGTAAAAACATTTGCATTCTTTTTCGGGTTGCACGATGGTGCCAATATCTCCTTTCACATTAAACTCATAAGGATTAAATATATTGTTCATCAATACCATTTTCTTACCCAAGCCCATCGTAATATGCATCGCCATAGTTACTTGAGTAACCACCAAATCGCACTGATACACTAAGTTTATAAATTGCTGCAAAGGGAAATATCCAAAATAAGTAGCACCTGTTTTTTCTTCTAGTTCCAAGTTGCGTTCATGCTCTTGCTTGCCTCCAAGTATCAAAACATTATAATCTTTCGATTGTAATAATTTAATCAGCTCAACCCATTTTTCGGTGCTCCACAAGCGTGTTACCCAGCGGTCGCCGCAGCCTGTATTAAGTCCAATAGTCTTTTTTGTTTTATCTATTTGCCATTCATATCCTTTGTCTTCATGGTTATCGAGCAAATATTTTTCATTATTGTAGGTATATCCACAAATCTCAAAAATCTCTTCGGGGTAGCTTTTGGTGTTTGCCTGGCTCACATCATCGAACAAACCGGTATGGAATTTATGATTGGCAAGTTCATTATAGGGTTGTATTACGCCATCTTTCAATATAAATCCATGTTTAACTTTTGCTGTCACAGTTCCTAAAATGGCTCCAGCTTCTTTATCTTTATCTAAGTTTATAGCAACATCCCATTCGGTATTTTGGATATATAATATATTTTTGAGCTCGAATCCCAATATTTCGTGTACTTCACTTTTGGGCAAAATATCTGGAGTAAGGGTTAGCCATGTAATTTTACATCCGGGGTATTCGGCTTTTAATTTCTGAACCAAAGGTGTTGTGCGTATTACATCGCCCATCGCCCCCAGTTTGATGATTAATATTTTGTGGGTAATTTTCTCATAGTAAGAGCAACCTTCGCAGTGAACTTTGTGTCTCTTATGCGGGGTGCAAGGCAAGTCTCCTCTAAAATGAATACAATCGGCTTTATAGAACATGGTTTATTTTTTGAATGTGCAAAGATATGCAGCCAACCATTTTGGCACACGTTTCGTAAGTTAGAATGTGAAATATTTTTTTCAACTCAAAAAAATTTTGTTTTCTTGAAATTTAATGCTTTATTTTGAAATGTTAATGACAAAACACAGATTCGTAGTTAAAATTATATTGTTGGTGCTTGGTTTCACAACCAGTTTTCATCAGTCAAATGCAACGCACTTAATGGGCGGAAGCCTTACCTACGCTTATGTTGGGCAAGTTAATGCTGCGGGCGGGCAAAAGTTGGCCAGGTTCCATGTTAAGTTAAAAATATATCGCGATTGTAGTGTAAGCACCAATGCAACTTTGGATGAGGATATAGATATTTTCATTTACAACCATAATCCCAATGCTGACAAACATCCATTATACAATACAATTACACTCAAACTCGAATCATCTCAAACTATAATGCCCCCTCCTCCATGCAGAGATAAAATAAGTTACTGTGTAGAAGAAGGAGTTTACGAATCCAAGACTGTAGATTTGCCCCTTTCTCAAAATGGCTATCATTTGGTTTACAAAAGGTGTTGTAGAAATCAGCAAATCAATTTGGAGTATGAGCAAGGCCAAACATATTATGTTTATATCCCCAATACCGATCTAAAAAATAGTAGTCCCTACTTTACTGAGCCTCCCGTTCCATTCTTATGTGTGAACGATACAAATTCAATCAATAATTATACTATTGATGATGATGGCGATTCATTGGTTTATCAATTTTCATATCCATACAGAGGCAGTGATAGGACTACCCCAAAACCCAGTGCAACCAGTTATTTTTATATAAATCCTTCAAATGCCACTTCAGAAAATGAGACTTTGCCTTTAGTAACTTACAACTCGGGTTATTCCTTTACACAACCTTTTGGGAATAGTGGCTACAGTTCTATTAATCAATTTACAGGTCTGTGCAAGTATAAAGCTACACTAAGAGGCAACTATTCACTGGCTGTTGATGTATTTGAATATAGAAACGGAAAACTAATAAGTTCAGTAAGGCGAGATGTGCAATTGATATTTGCAGCTTGTCCAGTAAATAAAGAGCCCGCATTCAACTCGCAAGGGGGAATAGCCCCACCCAAAGGCATTGATGGTAAATACTATGAAGTAGAGGCAGGCAATAAAATTTGTTTCGACATTGTAATTACAGATACACCGCTGCAAACTGTTGCTTTGGTTGTGAAAGGAGCACCTTTGCAAGGATCAGCCAGACTTGGAACAAGCAATTTAGCTACCTGCAATAGTATTACCGGCACAGGAGGTAAAGTTACCACCACATTCTGCTGGCAGACAGTATGCAGCCAGGCCGATAATGTACCTTACTTTATCACAGCTACTGCTACAGATGATGGTTGCCCGCCCAAAAGTTCCATCATCAATATATTCATCAAAGTTAAACTTATTATTGACACTGGTGCACTAAAGGGCGATACCATTGTATGCCAAAATAAAGTGATGCCCTATTATACTGATGCCAAAGCAGGCTATACCTACGATTGGTCAGTGGTGAACGGAAATATCAAATCGGGGCAGGGCACCAATTCAATTAATGTGGAGTGGCCCAGTGCGGGTGCGGGCAAAGTAGTTGTGGTACTAAAAAATGCCGCTGGATGTAGCAGCAACCCCACTGAAAAAAATGTAAAAATATTGCCGCCAGTAAATGTGAAACCAGTAAGTGGCGACACCGCTTTGTGCGAGTATGTAACCAATAAACCTTATACTATACAAGCCACAAGCGGGTCTACCTATAAATGGTTTGTTTACAATGGAAAAATAACCTCGAACAACCCACAAAACACAGTGGTGGTTAATTGGGGATCACGTGGTACAGGTTATGTGGCCGTGGTTGAAACCAATCAATATGGCTGTAGCAGCGACAGCATGTATTTGTATGTGAATATATATTTCCCCAACACCGGCCCCATGAAAGGCACACAATCTGTTTGCCCCAATGTGCCAGGTGTGGAGTATGAAATACCGCAAACACCAGGTTCTACCTATTACTGGAAAATTATCGGTGGCAAACAATCATCGGGTGGAAATAGCAATAAAATTACAGTTGACTGGGGAAATGTTGGACAAGGCTATGTGGAAGTATTAGAAATTAATAAATATGGCTGCATAGGCGACACACTTATACACCCCGTTGCAAAAGAATATACCCTAAAAGGGCAACCCCCTATTGGCGATTCGATAGTATGTGCTTACACCGCAGGTGTTGTATATCAGATAAACTATACCAACCGCAGTCACTACGCATGGCAGATTAACGGCGGCACTATTACTTCTGACAATGACAGTGGCCGTGTAACTGTTACCTGGGGTAGCCCCGGCAATGGCAATATTTCCTGCAAAGAGACTTCTTTCGACTCAGTGAATAATTTGCCTTGTTTCGGTAGCTATATTAAATTGGATGTACGCATAGCACCACTGCCCAGTGCCAATAAAATTTTCGGCAACATGGATTTTTGTGAATCAAGCAAACTCATGTTTTATAAAACAAAAGGGAATCCAGGCTCTACTTACCAATGGAGTTTGGATGGTATTGCATTGCCCCAAACAACCGATACACTTTCACTTGTATTCTCCATTGCGGGCAGCTATAAATTGTCATTTATCGAAACTACAATTGACAATTGTGTGGGGCAGCCTTTTGATACCACTATTATAGTTCATCCCAAACCAACCACATCACTTATTTTGGGAGATACAAGTATATGCTACCCCAATTTTAAAAACCATCCTTATAGTGTTTCTGGTTTTGCAAATTCTACTTTTGATTGGCGTGTACAAAATGGAAATTTAAAAAATGGACAAGGCACCAATACCGTAACAGTTGATTTCCTGGGCAAAAACCCTGCTTCATTATATGTAATAGAAAAATCAGAATATGGGTGTGTGGGCGATACAGTAATGCTCCCTATATACATTGACCGTCCGCAACTTGCATTGGAGTACGTTACCGTAGGCATAGTTAATGATGCTGTCAATGAAATCTATTGGACATTAGCATCTGCCCCGCGTTATAATTCAGTATTTGAAATATACCGCAGAAAAGCATATACCGCCGATACATTTAAGCTGATAGAAACAGTTGAGGGCTCCGTTCGTAGTTACACTGACCAAAGTGTGCAGGTCAATAATACCAATTATGAGTATTATGTGCGGGGCTACAATTTATGTGGCCTGCCCATACAAACAAATATACACACCACCATTTTACTGCAAGGAGTTAAGCCCAAGCCTTATGACGTTGCCATATACTGGACCCAATATTTTGGTTGGCCCAGCGGTGTTGATGCATATAATATCATGCGTAAATTTCCCGAAGACCCACAGTACCTTAACTATGATGCCACTTCATTTGACACTATAAGAGAATACAGCAACGGATTTGATAGCTACGAACAATCATATAGAGTTGTGGCAATGCAAGGTGGGGGCAGTTATGTATCATGGTCGAATAAGGTAGCATTTAATTTTGATCCTGCCTGCTGGATACCCAATGCATTTACACCCAATGGAGACAACATGAATGATTTATTCGAATTAAAGGGCGGAAGTTTGAAAACATTCGAAATAAATATATATAACCGTTGGGGTGAACATTTGTTTACTTCAAATTCACTCAAATCAAGTTGGGACGGTAGGTTCCATGGTGCCGATTGCCCAATAGATTTATATGTATATATTGTTAAATTCTGGGGGTACGATAATGTGCTACAAACAAGAACAGGCGAGATTCATTTGATTCGTTAATTTTTCATACTATCTCTCTATTACTTTTGCCCCTATGATAAAACGTGCAGCAAAAATATTTTGTTCCCTATTGTTTGTGTGGTCATGCGGTACCGCACAGCCCTTGCCTGAGAGTGGTACACAGAACAAAAAAGCCCTCAAAAAATTTAATGAAGCCATTGCTGTTATGGGAATAAAAAAGCCCGAAGAAATTCTGAAATTAATTGATGCAGCTATTGATAAAGATCCCAAATATATTGATGCCTATATGCTAAAAGGAGATTTATTGGACGATATAAAACAACCCGATTCTGCTATTGCGGCTTTTGAAAACGTACTTCATATTAATCCTGATTTTTCAATGGCATATTATCGTTTGGGTCAAGTGCAAATTGCTGCGGGTAATTTTGAAAAGGGTAGGGCAGTGCTCGAAAAATTCCTTACGTATCCCAAAATTCCAGAGCCAAGATATAACAATGCAAAGGCATTATTGGCTAAGGCAAATTTTGGAATTGCTGCCATGAAAAATCCTGTAATGTTTGAGCCAGAAAATTTGGGCCCGAATATCAATACCCCAAACAAAGATTATTTTCCCAGCTTTACGGTGGATGGAAAACAAATGATTTTTGACAGAAACGTAAATGGAATGGAAGAGTTTTATATAACACAAGTAGATGGCAAAACATTTACTCCCGCCAAATTATTGCCAGCACCAATGAACAGCAATCAACGTCAAAGCTATCCAAGTTTTACAGCCGATGGCAAATTTGTATTCTTTGCCCGATTTACCGAGGGTGGAGGTAGCAATTGCGATATATGGTTCTCTCATTTCAATGGCAACACTTGGGATATTCCAAAAAATGTAGGAGCTCCAATTAATACAATAGGATGGGAATCGCAACCCTGTATTAGTGCTGATGGCCGCACCCTTTATTTTTTAAGCGACCGCAGAGGCAGTCTTGGTTATTCAGATATTTATGTTTCTAAATTCGCCAATGGCAAATGGTCTGTCCCTTTTAATTTGGGCCCAGGTATTAACTCTATGGGTGAAGAGGAAGCACCTTTTATACATCCCGATGGCAAAACATTGTACTTCGCTTCTGGCGGTCGTGTTGGTTTGGGGGGGTACGATATATATATGAGCCGTTTAAGCAAGGATGGCAAATGGGGCGAGGCGGTAAATATGGGTTACCCACTCAACTCATTAAAAGATGAAAGAAGTATGATAGTAGCTGCTAATGGCATTGATGGATATATTACTACTGACAATTTAAAAGGTTTTGGCGATTGGGATATATATAGATTTACAGTTGATCCCGGCTATCGTCCACAGCAAGTTACGTATGTGAAAGGTACGGTGGTTGATGATAAAACAAATAAGGCAGTCGACGCACTAATAGAAGTGTTCGACCTTAACACAAAAGAGAGTTATTATATATCACATTCAAATGCTTTGAACGGGCAGTTCTTTGCATGTTTGCCCACGGGTTCTAATTGTATGTTTAAAGTGCAGGGCGAAGGGTATTTATTTTATACGCAAAATTATTCATTCCCCAATTCTAATTCCGTGCAAAAGCCCGAACAGCTTTCTATTCGTTTACAAAAACTAGAAAAAGGAAGCACCCTCACCTTAAACAATGTGTTTTTTGAAACAGATAAATTTGATTTAAAACCCGAGTCGTTTACCGAACTTGATTTGGTGGTTGAACTACTTAAGAAAAACCCCAAAGTAAAAGTAGAACTAGGTGGCCACACCGACTCAATAGGTAGCAAGCAGTTAAATAAAACCCTATCAGCCAACAGGGCAAAAGCAGTATATGATTATCTGGTAAGCAAAGCCATACCCACCACGCAGCTAACCCACAAAGGCTATGGCGACACAGCACCATTTACCAGCAACAAAACCGAAGCAGGTCGTAGGCTGAATAGAAGGACCGAGATGAAGATAATTGAGGTAGGTTAGGTGGGATATATTATATACTTTGCAGTACACATCCGCCGCAGCGGAAGTTCGCTAATCGCGATAATTATCGGGATGCGATGGCTTGTTCGGGCTATTGTCAAGTGTTGCAGGCTCGTTTGCAATAACTTGGACAGGCTCTCTTACAATGACTTGATTCGTCACCAAGCATTTTGTCTCCAAACTCTGCTTCATAAATTCTTTGTGTTTCTTCAAACGAGTCAATTAAGTTTTGGTGGTCTTGTTCGCTTCGTAGTCCGAAGTATGGATAGTGATGAAGATATTCGCCAAAAATTAAATTGCTGTCCTTATGATATGCTCTTGTGTCGAGAATGTGTTGGTGCCACATATCGTCCATTAGTGAGTGAGGCACAAGTGAAGTGTCAGGAAACTTTTTTGTCAGATGCAAATAACGTTTATATTCTACCTCTCCTTCGTCACTTTGGTCGACTGTCCAACCAAGTCCTTCGTCCGTGTCTCGGAGTTTCATTTTTACCATTTCAAGGTCAACGCTTGCAATGGTCGGGTCAATTCCCTTTTTGTTGATTAGATAGGAGATTCTCTCTACCGTAATCGGTTCTGGTGTCGTTAGAGTTAAATGTTCCATTTTATTTTTGTTTTTAATTATTTGCCTACTTTTATTCGGTTTTCGGCTTTCCCGTTTCGGTCTGCACTGCCGTCACAGCATGACCGCTAACTACCATATATGTGCCATTGAATGGCACATATCCCACCGTTTCCCGCTGGTTGCAAACCCACAACCTTGTACAAGACGATTGCAAATCGGGTTGTGGTCTGGTTAAAAACCTAACAGGCATTCATGACCTGTTAGGAGTTGAGGTTCAATGAAAGAATATTTTACTGATAGACATAACCCAATGAATGAATGTTCCACACTTCAGAATTCTTTCTTGTCATAATCGGAGGTGGTTGTAAAATTTCAGTCGGATTTGGGTGGGTGATAGCGGGATGCAAGACTTGCCAATCGGCAAATAGTTTGTCGATAAAGCAGTGGTGCAGCCAGAATATTGGGTCGGCAGGAGAACTTGATGTTGCCATAGTTTCGCTAGTTCCGCCCACTAATCCGTGAATCCTATTATGAAAAGGAGATGCTTCAAGCATGCTGGAGAAAGCAGAAAAGGTACCTAAAGCCATTAAACTACTATGATTTGCAGCCGTAGCGATTGAACTACCATTAAAACTACTGAGGCGGGTTACACCCCATCTGACTAAATCAGCACTATTGCTAAGTGCCGCGGGGATGCTGACCCTGTCTTCAATCCAATTCCAGTATGGTATAGTGACCAATGGATTTATTGCCATCAATCTTGCTTCCAGCTTTGCAAGGTATTCTCTATGCCATGTCAAAAAGTTAACCCCATTATGTGCTCCCCAAGTCATACCAGCCATACTCATCGCTTGCACGTGAATTTGTACAAATTCCTGATAGGTGGGAGTTGGCATATCGCTATCAGCTAATGCTTCGATTGCATGGATAAATCTGTTCCATTCGATTGGGGTAAGATTTTTTTGATTTTTTCTTACTCTGTATCTGGGTCTGCAAAAATACGAGGGCCACCATCCGTGAGGTAGTAGTAAATGTTCGGGAAGAAATTTTTCAGGAAAAATTCGTAATTCTTCTACCTTCAAATCAAGCTTTGGTGATTTGATTTTTTGTATCGGTGAAACTTCACCAGTGTCCTTCGTAAGTTTTTCAATTTGAGCTTCACTTAAGCTCCATTCTTTGACCAGTGTTGTTTTGACCTTAGGGTCAAGTAATTTTTTAAATGACATTTTGTTTAATTTTAAATTTTATGCCTACTCTAATCAGTTTTCAGCATCCCTGTTGCTTACTTTTTTATTTGGTGTCGGTGTTCAGCTTTTCCGACTTTGGATGGTAAGTCCTTTTGTTACCTGCTTATTTTTTTGTCAAAGTTAATATCTTGCAGTCAGTTTGAAGTTGCACTGTCGCCCAAGCATGACCCATAACTACCATATATGTGCCATTGAATGGTTCATATCCCACCGTTTTTGGTTGGCGATTGCAAATCGTCTCGGGTTGGGTTATAGTTTTCTAATTTCAGCAAAATCAAAAATGTGGGCTGTATAATAAGTAAATGGTTTATCTGCCCACATTAATTCATAACAACCTATTCGGATGGTAGTCTTGTCAGAAGACATTTTTATCTTTCCCCAATATCTTAGCCATTCGTAAAACTCCCATGCTTTTTCTTCTGTAGGAAACCAAAGTGCGATGTTTGAAGGCTTACTGCCGCATCCTTCTTTTATGACTTTTTCCCCTTGCTTTACATGAAGAGGGTCTGGGTTATATAAAGTAATCGGATCCGTGTCTTCAACATCAGAGAAAATAGCATATCTATCAGGAAAGATTTCATCGTCATTAAGAAGCGTAACAGCCGTGTTTTTTCCGGCTCCATCAATAAAGGTCACTTTGTCGTCACTTTCATCATAAGTCTTTGCATTCTTCGTTACATGCCTGTAAGTATAATTGTAATCGAAAGCAATAGTTAGAGGCAATGAATCGGAATATTCCGGTATTTTTTTTATGTGAAAGGTTGTCTTGATACTATCCATAGGTAAATATTGGCCTTTACTGTTTTTTAAATTACTAAGATCAACAAAGTATCCTTTTTTTTCTCTAAACTTTATAGTTGTTTCGATGATTATATTGCCATCTAAATCAACTTCTTTAGTGCCCTGCAAGTAAACAACCAAGCTGTCTTTATAAAATATGCCATTCAGCTTTGCATAGTTTTTTTTCAACTTCACTTCTTCCGACCTTGATATACCGCCTTTTACTTCTGCATTTCCTAATGTTTCCTCATTACCTGCACCCAAAGTTGCTTCCGCATTACGTTCATACGTGATGTCTCCCAAATCAATTTCTCCATATTCGGTTTCAAACTTATTCCATTTCAAAAACGTTGCTCCCGCATCTTTAAAACTAATTTTGAATGTTAGGTTTTGTATTCTGTCAGCAAGTGAGTAGGTAGAACTCTTCGGATTGTTGTCGATTAACTTCTTTATAGAAATAACCAGACGTACCTTTTTAATTGTAAAGTCAGAGGTTTCTTCTTCTTGCAAATACTTGTTGTCCAATTCTTTTTTAAAAGCGTCATTTTCCTTGTAGCGGTCATTAAGCTTTTCAATAAGCATTGCTTGCCCTTCACCTTTCAAATTCCAGATTGTTTTAGGAATTTCTTTTTCTTCTTCCCCAATTTCTGTAGAGCTGAATAAGCCCATCTGCACAAACTGTTTGTCCTTGCATCTACTGTCTGTTGAATCCTTGTTACAGTCAAGATACGCTGCCTTTTTATACTGTTTGAGAATTGTGCCGCGATTGAATAAACCGCAACTATTAAGCAGAAGAGTGGTCAGCACAAACATTAATGTGTAATGTACGAATAATGAACTTTTGATTGTTTTTGTTTGATTTTTCATTGTAATTATTGTTAAAGATTATGATTAAAGGGTTGCCCATACCTACCATATATGTGCCATTGGATGGCACATATCCCACCGTTTCCCGCTGGTTGCAAATCGTCTCGGGTTGGGAATTAGCAAGCTACTTTACATTCATCAGTTGCTAATTTTGCCGCTTCAACATCGTCAGTAGCTGTAACGATTATTTCTTTTTTCCCATTCTTACAATTACAAGTAAATGTATAGTCAAATGAACCTGGATTATTTATTGAATCTTCCCTTTTTACAAATGTAATTTTAGTTGGTGTTAACCACCATAGTTCAACCCATTGATGGGCATTACAAGTTTGGCATACAGCGTCAATTGCCCAAGCAAAAGGATATAGAATTCCACCTAAAATGGCGGTAATTACAACACAAGTAGTATGTAATATAGGAACTAAAATATTACGAGCAACCCATGAAGTAACCATTACAAGCACCCAAAAAACTTTACAAAACCAATTCAAAGGCCAAGGCCATTTTTTACATTCCTGTTGTTGCTGGTTTACCAATGTGTCAACACGGTCCAATACTGTTTGGGTGACCCAAGTGGTGACTGTTGTGCATATTAGTGCCATTTTATTTTTGTCAGTGATTATCGTGCTGACTCCGCACTGTTTTAATTTTTGCCTACTCTATTCAGTTTTCGGCTAACCTGTTTTGTTTTTATTTTTCCCTACTCCACCCACACCTTCACCACAGTAGCAGCTGCCCCCATACTTTTACCTATCAGGAAATTGCCGATGGTGTTGAGGTTGCTGCTTAGCCGCTGGCGTTTTTCGCCTGCTAAAAGTGTTACTATGGTGGGCCCTTCGGCGTTGTTGGTGGGGCTTAGGCTTAGGCGTATGGTTTCGGGCCCTTCGTTTTTTACGGTAAAAAGGCGGTTGGCATCGTAGGGTGCGGTAAACAGCACTGTGGGGTTAATTGTGTTTAAGGTTACAGTGGCATCGGGGCTGGTGGGGTTGGTTTGGCTGTCGAGGGCACGGTGTTTTTCGTAGTTGTTGTGCAGCGGGGGGTTGGTTATTTCGTAGGTGCCCATGTATATGTCCAGTTCATCATTGAGCATGGTGTTGGCGGTATCAATGGCTACGGCAAGGTCGTTGTGTGCTTCGCTGCGTTCTTCTATCACATCTTGCGGGGCTGCTTCAAGAGCTATATATGCCTGCAGCAGGGTGTTAACGGCGGTAACATCGGCACTTGTCACGTTCCAGTTTGCCAGCAGGGCTTTTATGGGGTCGCAGTTGCTGAATATGATGCCCGCATTGGCTATGAGGGTTTTTCCGGATACGTTGTTTAAATCGCTTTTTGTAAAATTTATTTTTCGCAGCAGGGCTTTGTTGTTGTTTTTGGTGGCATAGCCCGCCCCGCCCCGGCTTACAAGTATGCACTTGTTTATGAGTGCTGTGGCAGCATCGCTTTTGGTGTCGGTAGTACCGCTTACGTCGGTGCTTGCAAGGGCATCTTTGGCCCAGATGGTTGTTAGGTAATTGTCGAGGCGGGCTTTAATAAGTGCCGCATCGGGTGTGCCTGTAAGTTCGGCTGAGTGGTTGAACAAAAACCTGGTGGTTTTTAAAAACATACCTACCTTTTCTTCTTGTGGGTTATCCATATTGTTTATTTTTTGTTGGGTTTTGGAATTGCAAAGGAAATAAGATTAGGTGGGATTAAAAAATCTATTTTTAGCGTAATTCCCGCAAAGGCGGATGCCCGATGTGGGGCAGTTGGCAGTACCCTACGGGTTACCAACTGAAGCCTGCAAGCGTAGCGACTGCCTACCGCCAACTGCCAACCGCTTCCTTTTACAACAGGAAGCATAAATACTTTGGCAAAATAGTAAATTACATTGGCAGCATAGTAAATTATATTGGCAGCATGGTAAATTACATTGGCAGGATAGTAAATTATATTGGCAAGATAGTAAACTATATAGGCAGAATAGTAAACTACATTGGCAGCAAATGAAATTATGTTATATTTGCCCCTTTAAAGCATAAAAACATGGCACACTACAAACCCAAAACAGCACCCCGCCCAGCGGGAGACCACCTGCAATTTGATGTGGTACGAATGCTCAAACTTCGCGGCGTGAAAAACTACGCCACGTTTCTGAACACCGCAGGCATCAGCTACAACACCGCACTGGCAATGGTGGCAGGCAGGTACGGCAGCATAAAATGGAAACAAATGGAGCAGCTGTGCCTTGCCCTGAACTGCACCCCCAACGACCTTTTTAGGTGGCAGGGCGACGGCAGCGACCTGCCCCCCAACAGTGAGCTGCGTAAACTTGTACGCCCCGAAAAAAACCTGAATGTAACCGAATGGCTCAACACCCTGTCGGCCGACGAAGCAGCGAAGATAATTGGTGGGTAGGGGTTTGCGATGGCTGATTTGGGTTGCAAACGCACAACCTTGTACAAGACGATTGCAAATCGATAGCTATCGGATCGTCTCTGGTTGGCACAAAAAAAGCCCACCATTAAATGGCGGGCTTTTTTAAATATTATATTGCAATTATTACCTGATCAAGTGCACTGTCCCGTTATAGTGGAACCACTTTCCCTCAAAGTTTCTGATGTTCACTTGGTACACATACACGTCTATCTGGCAAGGTTCTTCTTTGAAGTTACCATCCCATCCGGGCAGGCGGTCTTTTGAGTAAAATACATTTTCACCCCAGCGATTAAAAATGTATATTTCGAACTCGCTATAATTCATTGCTTCCACCCAGAATCTATTATTTTTTGCAGGTCCAAAATTGTCGGGCGTAAAGGCATTGGGTATAAATACCAGCATCTCTGGGCCAATATGAATTGTTTCTTCTGTAGAGTCTACGCAACCATACTCAGTGGTGGCTTTCATAAATACTATATAAGTTCCAGTATCGTTATTGGAGTACCAATACGTTGGATTTTTATCTGTGGAAGTACCATTTAACGGGTCGCCAAATTTCCAGTCCCAATGGGTACTGTCGCTCACAAATTTACTCAAATTGGCAAACCTGATACGGGGCAAGGCTATGGTAGCTTTTCTGGGTTTGGGCTCAAAATCGGCTACAGGGTTGGGATATACCTCTATTATATCTGCCCACACCACCGTGCTATCACAACCCTGGGGCGACGTGGCCGTGAGCGTAACCGTATATTTTTTTACCTGATTGGTTGCATTTATATACAAATGGGTAGTAGAATCTCCATCGGCAGTAGTTGCAGTATTTAATGTTCCGCTTGATGGGTCACCAAAATCCCACGTGTAGGTGCAATTAGGTACTTGTGAGCTTGCCGCAAAAACTGCATCCAAAGGAGAGCATCTTTTTTGTAAAGTGAGTGGCGTAGGAACTGGTACTGGGAAAATAAATACGGTATAGGTATCAATAGCCAAATTACAAACCCCGTTATTGGTAGTTCTAACTTCTAACAAGAAAAACCCATTACTTATATCGGTTGCAGAAGGTATATAGCCTGTAACAGTGTCATTGGGAAAGGTAAACACACCCCCACTGGAATTGAGCCACGAAACGCCTCCTGCATTTTTAAAAGTACAACCCACAGTAAAACTTTCGCCGGCACATAAAGGATTTACAGGTTTTATTTTTACAGTAGGTGGTTCAACTACATTTAAGGTCATCGAGTCTTTGTTTTTACAGCCAGTAGTTGGGTGCGTGTATAAGAAGGTAAGTTTATGCAAACCAATACCCCAAGTGCCCGGGCTAAAAGTACTATAGGGGGCAACTTGTGCATCAATCAACCAAACTACACCAGGATCATTATACATTGGCAAATTCCAGGGAAGGCTATCATAGCATATATCTCTGTTTGGTTGAATATCTACAAGAGGAACTGGGTTGATGGTGATTTTAAAAGTATCGGAAACAGGGCAGCCAAAACCATCTACATAGAATATCAAATCAGATGTTACTGGTGAGGCACCTACATTAGTGGGACTTAAAACTAAAGTGGGGTCAAATGTTCCCAGAAGAGAATCTAAAACACCTGTGCCATGCCAAGTACCTGTAAGCGGGGTTGCATTTGTTAGTTTCCATAGATCTTGTACACCATCTGTACAGCACAATGGGCTAGGTTTCTTATAGTAAATAACAGGAATAGGTTTTACATAAAACGAAATGGTATCGGATGCTTTGCATGAATTAAGATCTTCATATTGATAAGTTATTATATGTTGTCCGGTATCTGCAGTTTTTGGGTTAAAATACCAACTGGTGCCTGTTCGCGAAACCCCTTTACCGCTCCATGTTTGCCCAATAGTTGAAACAGGGTTGCCACCTGAGTTGGGGTAGGCCCAGTTGTCCAGTTTTACAGAATCTTTGTTAAGGCAAATACTCAAAGGCTTGATTTTAATGGGCGGCAATGGGTCAACTATAATTTTTACAGAATCCACTTTTTTACATCCATAATTTGTGATGCAGGTTATAATACAATAGGGTCCGTTTTGTTTGGTGCCCCATTTATAAGTTGCACCCAATTTTGTAATATCAACTTCGTTTTTAATAGTATCAATAGATGCTCTCAACAGTGAATCAGTTGCTGACCATCGCCAGGTACAAATACTTTTTACGCTTTGCCCGGTAACTGAATCATAAGCATTTTTCAATGTGAGCTTCGTATTATATCCCTTATCAACACAACCCTGCAGTATTTCTAAATCTAATTTGGGAGGGCTTTTTAACTCAACTTGCACTGTGTCCCAACTTTCGCAGGTAACGTTATTATATGTATTAAATCCATGCAAAACCAATTGTATTGTGGCGGTGAATGACATACGCAGCGAATCGCCAATATATATTAAGTTGCCAGTAGCCAGGTCGGTCCATACAATTGAGTCGGCCCCTGTGGGCTTAATATCTGTGAAATCGCCAAAGCATTGGTATTTGTCAGGGCCTGCATTTAAATTTACTTTTGGGTTAAAGAACGCACTGGCAGTATCCCTGCCAATACAACCGGTGGAATCATATACTATAGCAATAAGTGATACGGAATCACGCACTGTTATATATCTGTTTGTGGAAACTGTAGTGTTGGTTGCCATATCAGTCCATATATAAGCTTTTACATTTCCGGTTCCATTATTGTCCCCCGCATCAAAAGTAATACTGTCGCCTTTGCATACTCTTTGGTCGGGGCCTAGATCAACTATTGGGGCCGGCATTATATATAATAACATAGTATCATAAGATACACAATCGAAACTGTCTTTTACCATACAGGCTATATAGGTACTGTTAAGGGTATCCATAGTAAAAGTGGACAAGGTATCGCCCGCTCTTCCCGGCGACCACAGGTATCTGAATGGTTTTACACCGTCAGTAATTTTAGCTTTTAATGATAGTGTTTTACCTGCACACAATGTGGTATCAGGACCAATATCAACTGAAACAAATGGCGGGATATCTATTGTATCATCATAAGCCATGGTGCAGCCATTAAGGGTAACTTCGCACCTAATAATTTGTTGCCCCGAGGTGTGGAACTGGTGCACCGTGTCTTGCACATTGTATTTAGTACCACCTGGAAATGGCACAATCCATTGATAAGTGAAGGTTTCCTTTGCTTTGTTAATGTTGGTGGGAATTGCTTCCATCCTTACCAAGCCGCATGCTAAGTTTGTGTATTTACGACTTGCCTTTGGATTTTTCTTTACCAAAATTGAATAACTGCGAGAGAACTGTCCGCTCAAAGGGCAGGCATCATCAATAGCTTTTACGGTAAAAAAGTATGGGGTATTGCTTGCGTCTTTGTCCACCGTTTGCCAACAGAAATCGAATTCTTGCTTTTTGCTACCATTGAACTTGGCTGTAAAAGTCCCTCTAGGTATGCCATAATTCCATGTGAGCCGCACCGTGTCTTTTGAATCGGGATCGCTCGATTTTATTCCGCTGAAACATATCAGGTCGCCTGCACAACCAATTTGAGAAGCTGATGGCAGGCTGGGTGCTTTATTGCTACAATTGGCGACAATTATGAGCTGCATGTCTCGCCGGGTTAATCCTATCTGCACCATTTTACCATTTGTGTCTTTCCTCCATTCTTTTAAATCAATAACAACCACTGCCGATTGCTGTTGCATGGGTTTGAAACAAAGGTCGCCATTAATTGAATCGAGCAGCCAGCCTTTGCAAGTTTTATCATTAAATTTTTTGGTAGTGGGGAAGCCGTCGTAGAATAAAGGATACTGGTAGGTATAAGAACCCACATAGGTGCATTTAGAGCCATAGGAATTATATGCCGGAGCCATGTGGTAGGATATGGAATCGAAGTTTGAGGTATCGCGGGCTCCGTTATTAAAACATATACAATTGCCCACACAGTACATAGCCACCGGGTCATTGGTAAGTGTTGGCGAGCTATTGCAAGGGCTTATACAGCGATTAATTTCAGCATACGAAAAAAATACTTCTAGTGCACAGCAGGTATTTATGGCAGCGTTACGGTTGGCCTGTGAGTATGAAACACGAAATTTACAACAATTGGTTCCCGAAAAAACGACCATTTGCGTGAAAATTACTTTTTCAATTCCGTAAGGGAAAGTACAACTGGGATTGGTGCCATTGGGTTTGCCATCTGCATTGCAATTTGTACTGAGGCACCTGGAACACGATTTTTTACAGACCGGCGTAATATCCTGACATGAAATTTGTGTCATGGTATAGCTGGAAGTGTATGAACACCCAATTCCATCTATGGTCATTTGTATGGGGCTAAGTTGCGACCCTTTACAGTCTTTGAACACCCTAATAATAAAATCGAATGTGTCTTTGCTGCGGCAGGTGTATTCTATATCTGCTCCCATCATGTGGGTAGCTTTGGTTTCCCAGCTATTAAAAAAACATAAGAAAAAGAGTAGTATTGGTAGTTGTTTTTTCATTAGGATTGCGTAAATATCCATCAAATTAGTTTTCAAATATCCTATTTAACATTGACTTAACAAAATATTTTTATACTTAGCTGACTATTTAATAGTAATTTTGGTTGCCTGAGGAGGTGAAAAAAAAATGGGATTACGAAACGTGAACCGAAGCGGTTTCAGGATTTGGGATTCGGTCCGCCGTGGCGGACGGGGGGCTGACGCTATTATTGCTAAGCAGAAATGGTACTAAAAAACTACAATCCAATCTCAAACTTATCACCATCTTTCAAAAATGGCAAATCATTTCTGAATTTTTGTAGATATGCCAGATCCAATTCAACAGTTTGTATTTCTTGCATGTTTTCGTTTGCATTCCATATTGCACTTCCATCAGGGTTTAACACCACACTGTTGCCTGTATGTTCTATGTTGTTTCCATCAATTCCTATTCTATTTACACCCGCTACAAAACATTGATTTTCGATAGCCCGTGCAATCAATAATTGTTTCCAGGCAAAACTTCTTTTGCTGGGCCAATTTGCTACATATAATAATACATCATAACCAGTATTGTTGCGTGACCAAACAGGGAAACGCAAATCATAACATACAAGCGGACATATTTTTAATCCTTTTATATCAAAAGTAATGCGTTCGTTTCCGGGTGTATAGTTTTCATGCTCCTTGCCCATTCCAAATGAGTGCCGTTTGTTATAATACTTTAAGTTTCCTTCAGGAGAAATAATCACAAATCTATTATAATACTTTCCTTCATCTTCACATATAAAACTTCCAGCTATACAACAGTTTTTTTCTTTGGCTTTCTGCTGCATCCAATTGATGGTATTACCGTTCATAGGTTCAGCTAGTACGATGGCATTCATGCTAAAACCTGTTTGAAACATTTCGGGCAATAAAATTAAATCTGTTTGTTCGGATATATTATATATAATTTCATTCAGCTTTTCAAAATTCTGTTCTTTGTTTTCCCAAACAATATCATACTGAATTACTGTTATATATAGTTTGCTCATAAGTTTGATAATTTCTCGGCAGCCTTTTCCAAGGTTTCTTCTTTTTTGGCAAAACAAAAACGCAGCACTTTATTATCAACCCCCTTATGATAGAACGCTGAAATGGGAATACTTGCCACGCCTGCCTCTACTGTAATTCTGGTAGCAAAATCTTTGTCGTTTTCATTGCTTATTTTATCATATACCGCACACTGAAAATAACTCCCGCTACAGGGTAATAATTTAAACTGACTTCCCTCCATTAATTTGGCAAAACAATCCCGTTTTTTTTGATAAAATGCACCCAATTGCAAATACGAATCTTTGTTTTTTATATATTCAGTTATTGCATATTGCGTAGGCGTATGCACACTAAAAACCATAAACTGATATGCTTTTCGTATCTCTACCATCAAGTTAGCAGGAGCAAGGCAATAGCCAATCTTCCAGCCGGTGGTGTGGAAAGTTTTTCCAAACGATGATATAATAACACTACGCTCGACCAACTTGGGGAAACGCGAAACACTTTGATGTTCGTATCCATCAAATATAATATGTTCATATACTTCGTCACTCAATATGATGATATCAGTTCCTGCTACCAATTTTTCTAATTTTTGCATATCGTTGCTGCTAATTACTTGTCCGGTGGGGTTATTGGGGGTATTGATAATGATCATGCGGGTGCGGTGGTTCACCAGTTTTTTCAGTTCGTTCCAATCCACCTGGTAGCCAGGCATTTTCATCGATGCATATACAGGTATTCCGCCCGCCATTATAATACTTGGCACATACGAATCGTAACAAGGTTCTATTACAATTACTTCATCGCCTTCGTGTACCAGAGCCATAATAGCGGCATAGATGGCCAAAGTTCCGCCGGGCATCACGGTGATTTCGGTTTCGGGATTATATTGTGCAGAATAAAGTTCAAAAGTTTTTTCGGCAATGGCTTCACGCAGGGGCAGATGGCCGGGCATGGGTGCATATTGGTTATGGCCTTTTTTCATGGCATCGTTTACCAGCTTCACCAGTTCAGGGTCGCAAGCAAAATCGGGGAAACCCTGGGCCAAGTTGATGGCGTTGTGTTTATTGGCCAAGGCACTCATTACGGTAAAGATGGAGGTACCCGCTTTTGGCAATTTAGATTTTATGGTGTTTGGGAAAGTCGGCATAAGCTTGAAAAATTTTATGCAAATAAAAAGCCTAGGAGTTTAATAATGGTATTTTGAAGATTTATTTAATAACTGCCCAAAATGTTATTAAACTTGTGAACAAAAGGTTTATTTCACCACTCTCGTATGTAATACCTTCGCACTAATTATGACAAAGAATATAGACAACGATAAAATCAAATCATTGCAAAGTACAATCGAACGGTTGGAAAAAGCATACGGAAAAGGTATTGTAATGAAAATGAACGATGACCGCATTGAAGGTATTGAAGCACTTTCAACAGGCTCATTGGGACTTGATATTGCATTGGGAATTGGAGGGTTCCCCAAAGGCAGGGTGATAGAAATATATGGGCCTGAATCATCAGGTAAAACCACTCTTTCTATGCATGCCATTGCCGAAGCACAAAAGGAGGGAGGCATAGCTGCATTTATTGATGCAGAACATGCATTCGATAAAAACTATGCAGAAAAACTGGGCATTGACACCTCGTCACTTTTAATATCGCAACCCGATGATGGTGAGCAAGCATTAGAAATTGCAGATAACTTAATTCGCTCAGGTGCTATTGATATTATAGTGATAGATAGTGTAGCTGCCCTTGTGCCCCGTGCCGAAATAGAAGGCGATATGGGCGACAGTAAAATGGGACTGCAAGCCCGGTTGATGAGCCAAGCCTTACGCAAGCTTACAGGAACCATCAACAAAACCAACTGCTGCTGTATATTTATCAACCAATTGCGTGAAAAAATTGGTGTGATGTTCGGCAATCCAGAAACAACAACGGGTGGTAATGCTCTTAAATTTTATGCATCGGTGCGTATTGATATTCGCCGTATCGGACAGTTGAAAGATGGAAACGATATAGTAGGTAACCGTACCAAAGTAAAAGTTGCCAAAAACAAAGTAGCACCCCCATTCCGTGTGGTTGAGTTTGATATATTATATGGTCAAGGTATCTCCAAAGTTGGCGAAATTGTTGACTTGGGTGTTGATTATGAAATCATCAAAAAGAGTGGTTCATGGTTCAGTTACAATGATACCAAAATTGGGCAAGGACGCGATTCCGTAAAACAAATGCTATTGGACAACCCAGAAATGTCGGACGAGATAGAAGCACAGATAAGAACCAAGGCATTTTCTCATGGCGTAATTGCAAAATTAGAGCAGGATTAAGTAGCCCTCAAGTACTTATAAATAATTTACAAATCGGTTTGCAAAAGAGGTTAGTGAAACCTTACCTTTGCACCTCCAAAAAAGGGAAATCGATTCCGTAGCTCAGTTGGTAGAGCATAACACTTTTAATGTTGGGGTCCTGGGTTCGAGTCCCAGCGGGATCACATTTAGTATTGATAATCTAATAGTTATATGTAGCTATTGACAATACAGATGAAAAAAACGGGTTCAGTTTAATACTGAACCCATTTTTTATGCAGTTTAAATAGTCGTTCCTTAAAAAGCATTCAAACTCAAAAGTAGTAATATAAGTGTTGAAAGAATAGTATAAAAAAAAATCGGGTCACATTAAATTTCTGGGGAGTGATTTAATTCGTGTCCCGATAACTATCGGCAGAATTTTCACCGCACGAAATTGGGTATTTTGCGATATATTATATTATACCGAAACTGTGTCTGTATTAGGCCAATCCCGGTAGTTATCTGGATATTTTTGGCAAGTGGCCTAAACAGCTACTAGGTCCGCATTACATTACTTAGTTCAAAATATTTTTTTGGACTATTTTGAACTAAGTAATGGTATTATTTCACCACCACCACTTTTTGCGATGTAGTTTGACTGTTATTATACCCAACTATATAATATACGCCGCTACTTAGGTTTTCTATATTGATGGTATATTTATTTGCGTTGTTCAATTTGAATAATTGTATAGTTTGTCCCAGCTCATTTATGATAGTATAGTTTCCATCGGTTGATGATTGTATTTGAAACATTCCGTTGGATGGATTTGGAAATATTTCAAACTCACTTTTTTTTTCGGAAGGGGTTTGAATGCCGACAGTAGTTTGGCAATACTTTATTACTCCTATATCGGAAAAACTTGGTACTCCTAAATTGCCACCAACATAAATGCAATCATTATGGAGGAGGCGAATATTAAAGGGCCAGTCGTATCCGCTGTTGGCATATCTTGTTTCCCAAATTTGATTTCCGGAAGGGGAGTATTTTATAGTTACAAAATCGGCTGATGTTGTTGTGCCGGGGCTTCTGCCAACGATGTAAACATTGAGTGAATCATCGGTTACTACGCTGTATGCTTCGTCCCAATCGTTTGCCGTGCCGTTGTAATATACAACCCATTGCTGAACTCCCTGCGGATTATATTTTACTGTTGCGAAGTCATAATTATTTGGTGTTTTGAAACTGCCTCCGGTTACATATACATTTAAAGAATCGTCAACATAAATGGCATCGGCATAATCTGTTCCTGCCGAGTCAGTGAGATAGCGTGATACCCATAACTGGTTTCCGAGCGAATCGTATTTTATGGTTGCATAATCGAGCGAAGAATCCAAGCCGGTGCTGTAGCCGGTGATGTAAACATTTCCGATTGTATCTGCAATTACAGACCCCTGATAGTAAACCAAATCGTATCCATTGTTTGGTCCGTTATACCGGGCAACCCATTTCTGAACTCCTGCTGAATCGTATTTTACGGTTGTAAAATCGTAATCGCTGCCTATGCCCGTGCTACCTCCTGAAACATAAAAGTTTCCATTTCTGTCTGTTGTTATTGTTCTTGCATCGTCTATTGAACTTGCAGTACCATCATATCGTGCAACCCAAAGTTGTGTTCCGTTTGGAGAATATTTTACAGTTGCATAATCATCGCCTGTGCTGCTTCCTTTGCTTATGCCTGTTACTGCAACATTTCCCCAAGGGTCAATGGCAATATGGTTGGCAGCATCATCTAAATTTCTGGGTCCGTTATATTGCATTGCCCACTGGAATACGCCTGATGAATTAAATTTTACTGTAACGAAATCTTTTCCTGATGCTGATGTGGAGGTAAATCCTGTTGCATAAGAGTTGCCGGAAGTATCTATAACCAAGCCATAACCCCAATCGTCACCATTTGCAGTTCCGTTATAAGTTGCTACCCATTGCTGAACTCCGGCTGAATTATATTTTATGACTGTAATATCTTTTCCTGTTCCGCTGTTGGTTGCTGTTCCAGCTATCCAGGCGTTTCCGGCGGCATCTATTCTCAATGCCCTGCCGTAATCAATACTGTTGGAAGTTCCGTTATAGGATGCTACCCATTGCTGAGAGGGTTGTGCGAACGAAACAGTTGGCAACAGGCAGTTGACAGAGAATAAAAGAAGCATGAGAAATTGTTTTGTCGTTTTCATTGTTATGAAATAAAATCCTACTGAATAATTATCTTACCTGAATGATTTATTTTTTTCCCCTCCGAATTGCTGAAAAGATTGTAGAAGTAAATCCCACTGTTCAGATTATCTCTTGAAATCAGTGTTTCATTTGAAATAATTTTTTCAATGCGATATACTTCTTTTCCAATTTGGTCATAAATAATTAATGTGTAGGAACGGTTTTTATCTAACGGTGTTTCAATGCGAAGTGTGGCGGTATTGTTGAAAGGGTTTGGAAATATGGATATCATATTCTGAGTTTGAATGTTGTTGGAAATGCCAGTGAGGTCGGGTGTAATTTTGATAATCCAGTAATCGTAGCCACCACGATTGAAACCTGTTTTGTCACCGCTTATTCCCGACATTGACCAACCTGCAAGCAGGAAACCTCCATCAGTAGTTTGAATAGCGGTGTAAATAAAATCTGTTGAATCACCACCAAAAGTTTTGTCCCATTGGAGAGTTCCGTTAGCATCTGTTTTCACAATCCAATAATCATCCATGCCTCTGTTGGGTTCAGATTTTTCACCGCTTGTGCCTGACTGGGAAAATCCCACATGCAAATATCCCCCATCAGCAGTAGAAATAATTCCGCCCCTCATTTCTTCTGCACCGCTTCCCCCGAATACTTTCTGCCATAAAATATTTCCTCCTGCATCGGTGCGAATCATCCAGTAATCATACCCGCCTCTGCTTGGTTCGGTTTTGTTTCCGCTTACGCCTGACTGTGAAAATCCTCCTATCATATAACCGCTGTCGGGCAATTGCTGGATGGACATGAGATGCTCAAATGAATTGCCTCCGTATTCTTTTTGCCACTCAATATTTCGTAACGAATCTAATTTCACAACCCAATAATCAAAGCCGCCAAAACTTGCTGTGGTTTTTTCACCGCTTATGCCTGACCAACTGAATCCTGCTAAGGCATATCCGCCATCAAGCGTTTCGATAACGGATAAAATATGGTCAATGCCTGAACCACCAATTGTTTTTTGCCACTGTATGTTTCCAACGGAATCAATTTTTACCAACCAGTAATCGGATGAGCCCCTGCTGCTGTCGGTTTTAATATTGTTGATTCCTGAACCGGATACCATCCAGAGCAAATAACCATTATCGGAAGTTTGTTTGGCTGAAACAAGCCCATCGGTTTTATTACCACTGCCTCCATAGGTTCTGTCCCAAAGTTTAGTTCCGTTGGAATCTATTTTTATAATCCATGTGTCCCAATAGCCATAAGCAGTATCGGTTTTATCTCCATTTATACCTGACACAGAATATCCTGCAAGTAAATAACCTCCGTCATTTGCGGGAACAATGGTCTGCAAATAATCGGTAGAATCACCACCGTAAGTTTTGTCCCATTGTATATTTCCGGTGGCGGTGATTTTTACTATCCAGTAATCTTCGTATCCGCGAGAAGTATCTGTTTTTTCACCGCTGATTCCTGAAGCGGAATATCCGGCAAGCATGTATCCTCCATCAGTAGTTTGAATGACTTTGAAAAGACCTTCGGTTGAATTTCCCCCGATTGTTTTTTGCCACTGAATGGATGGGGCTTGTGCAAATGAAAACTGTGCAGATAAAATACATACTATTAAAGCAAACCACGCCCAACGATTTTTCATGAAACTATAATCGTTAAATTAGTTTATAATTAGTTTTCCAGCAGCAACAACAGCGTTAGTTTTGTTAAGAAGTTTGTAAGTGTATATGCCACAGGACAATTCTTCGCGGGAGAGAATTATTTCAGAAGAAGTGATATTGGAAATTCTGCGTGTTTCTTTTCCGGTAACATCAAAAACAACAATTGAAAATGGTTCGTTACCAGAGGAAGTATTGAATGAAACAGTAGTGTAATTACTGAACGGATTCGGGTAAACATTGATGTTGTAATTGAAACCGTGTCCATCGTTGATTCCTGTGGTGCCAGTCCGCTTAATTATTTTACCTCCGCTTCCCACGGCCCATGCAGTAGTTGCATCAAGGGCGTAAATACCATTTAGATTTTGGGTAGTGCCCGAAGTTTCGCCATTCCAGTTGGTTCCGCCATTGATAGTTCTGCGAATTGTGCCGGATAATCCACAAGTCCATCCAACAGATGCAGAAAAAAACGACACATCCTGAAGTGTATCGGTTGTTCCTGATGTTTGAGTTGTCCATGCTGTGCCTCCATTGGTGGTTGTCATTATAGATCCGCCATCGCCTACCACAAAACCTGTATTGGCATCTGCCATGTCAATTCCATTCATAAACGGGATTGTGCCTGTACTGAGTTGAGACCAGGTGGAACCACCGTTTGTTGTTTTTATAATAAAACCTGTTACCGAAGGGAAAAATGCTCCGCCAATTGAAAATGCGGTAGTAGTTGATATCGCATCAATCTTATAAAGCCAGCCAAAAATATTAGAGTTTGATTGGTTTGCCCATGAGGTTCCGCCGTTAGTGGTTGCATCAATGTTAATAACACCATTTCTGGAGCCTACTACCCATACTGCGGAAGAAGATGCTCCTGATATCCCAAATCTTGCTTCGGTTGTACTTGGCGTTTGTTTAGTCCATGCGGTGCCTCCGTTAGTGGTGTACCATATTTGTCCGCTTGAACTGGAACTATTTTCATCTCCCACTGCTGCCCATCCTTCGTTAACATTGGCAAAGTAAATATCGTTTACGGGGGTTGTTGTGGCAATTTTTACCGATGCCCAAGTTGTCCCGCCATTCGTAGTTTTCAAAACAATACCTGCATCGCCGCAAGCATATCCGTTGTTTGCATCAAGAAATTGTACTGCACGTAGATTTTCAGTAGTTCCGCTGGCTTGCTGTGTCCATGTTGCCTGAGCTAATGTTGTAAAAGGCAGCAACAATACAAGTATTGCTTTTAAGAGTAGATTTATTTTTTTCATTTTTCTTTTGATTGATTCATTTTTTTTTTTTTGACGATGCGAAAGTGATTCCTTATTATCTTATAAACAAACCAAAATGATGTTCATTATTAAAAGTCCGAACAAGATTCAATAACACAAACAGCTATATTTGCAAGGGCAAATGAGATTTTTATACCTAATCTTAACATACAAGTCCGATGAAAAAACCTTCTGATTCTTTATTTCAACTTATCAAGTCACTCACAGGGCAGGAAAAACGATATTTCAAAATTTTTGCTTCAAGGCATACTATCGGAGAAAAAAATAATTACCTGAAACTTTTTGATGCGATTGATAAGCAGGTTGAATATGATGAAACGGAAATAAAAGAGAAGTGCAAGAAAGAGAAATTCATCAAACAACTTTTTGTAGTGAAAGGTTATTTGTATGAAATGATTTTAAAAAGTCAGGATGCTTATTACACTGAAAGTTCCATAGAGATTCAGTTGAAACATTGGGTTCATTATATTGAAATACTTTACAACAAAGCACTATATGACCAGTGCAAAAAAATGATTGAGAAGGCAGAAAAGCAAGCGGTAAAACATGAATACTACCTTGTACTTTTAGACATTATTGATTGGAAATTTAAACTTGCGAGAGTAATTACAGCAACTAAAACTTTTGAAGATGGACTTGATGTGCTTCATCAGCAAAAACAAGTTGTTGTTGAAAAAATATCCAATCATTATCAATACAAATGGCTCAATGCAAAACTGATTTCAACAACGATGCGGAAAGGGTGGTTTCCAAGAAGTACGGAAGAGATACAAAAGGAATATGACCCGATTATGGCTCACCCGATTTTTGAGAATGAAGAAAATGCTTTATCACTGCAATCAAAGATACTGTTTCATAATACTTTTTCTGCCTACTTTCATTTGAAGGGTGACAACCAAAAAAGTTATTCCCACTCAAAAGAAGCTGAGAAAATACTTAGTGAAAATATTTTTTTAATTGATATAAATCAAGAAGATTATATCGCCTGCCTGAGCAATCTGATTTTTACTTCTATGTTTTTAGTGAAGTATCAGGAAACTTTTCAGTACATAAATATTTTGAAAAATATAAATCCCCGTTCAAAAATGTTGCAGGCAAAAATTATTACCTCAGCGTATTTACCTGAAATAATATCGTACAATATAAACGGGAACATTGATGCCGGCTTAAAACTTATTCCTGAAGTCGTAAACAAACTTTTATTATACGAATCCCACATTAATCCAAAAGAAATATTATACCTGAAATATAATTTTGCATGTCTTTATTTTAAAGCAGGGGAGTTCAATGAGTCATCACATTGGTTATTCAAGATTTTAAATGACAGTGCTATAAATTATCTGCCCGATTTACATTCAAAAGCGAGAATCTTAAATCTCATGGTTCACAGCGAACTTAAAAATGACGATTTATTACCTTACGTTTTACGGAGCACCTATCGCTTTTTACTTAAACAAAAAAAACTATATAAGTTTGAAAAAAGAGTAATTGATTTCATCCGCAATTCATCAAATGTGTCTTCAAAAAACACTATAGCTTCATTCAAATCTTTAAAATTGGATTTGATAGAATTGAGTAAAGACCCTTATGAAAAAAAGGCAATTGATTTTTTCGGATTTATCAATTGGGTTGATAAGAAAATTGTAAAATGATATTGGTTTTTTAATAAGATACATTGTTGATGGCCATTACTGATGCAATCAGCAACACATTTTTCGCAAGTAATAATGTATGCTAAACACGCATCGCAGTTTTCTAATTTTCCCATTTTTATTTTTTTAAAATTTGTGTCACGATAACTATCGGGAGAATTTTCACCACACGAAATTGGGTATTTTGCGATATATTATATTATACCGAAACTGTATCTGTATTGGTTGATAATATTACAATAAATTTATTTAGCACCAGTTTTTCTGAAACTACAAAACAAAAAATTTTGTGTGGTGCTAAACGGTGTATTGTGATCTTCGGTAACACATTTTATTTTTTCAAAACCATCTGCGAGCTGTTGTTCCAATTCTTCTTCGCTGTATTGGTGAACATCAAGCATGCTGCATTTTTTTGGCCCATCGCTAGAGAATGTTCCGAGTACCATAAAATTTTTCACCGCCTGCCTTGCAGTTTTTAGATACGTATTTATATCATCAGCAGCGGTTAGAAAATGAAAAGTTGCCCTGTCGTGCCAGCAGTCGTAAGAAGTTGTAGGATGAAAATCGGTTACATCGCTTACAATCCAATTTACTTTTTTTGCTTTGTCGCCAAGTCGTTGCTTTGCCCGTTCTATTGCATTCTCTGAAATGTCGAGCACCGAAATATTTTCGTAGCCTTCGTCAATTAAATAATCAACCAATCTGCTGTCTCCACCACCAATATCAATAATACTTGCACTCTTAGGCAAATTGAAACTATGCACAAAATCCAATGATGTTTTTGGCAGTTCTTGTGTCCAGCTTACTTCGTGGGGTTGTTTGGTTGCATAAACTTTTTCCCAGTGATTTTTTCTTGTTGTCATATTTAAAATGTGATAATTTTTTCTGATTGATTAATAATTGTATATAGGTCTGCCATTGTTGACATAGGACAAAGTGCCGAACCTTCAGTATTGCGAATTTTCAAGCAAGTGCCGCAAGCCAAAATTTCTCCACCTGCTGCTGCAAATGCTTCCATTTGTTTTTTTACATCAAACTT
>JAYVCI010000020.1:0-4558 GCA_043750035.1 Chitinophagaceae bacterium | reverse complement strand
GGGCTAATGTAATTTGATGTTACTGCACGCTTTCTTGTCGATTTTACTGGATTCTCCTTCATTTTACCTTGCATTAGATTTCGAAATTAAGGCCTTAAAGATAAGCAATTGTTGAGATTGTGAGTATTTCAGCAGACCCTAAGTATCTGGGATTTTCAAGCTATGCAATTCTAAAACTGTTTGATTGTTTTTTTAGTGATATTATCCGAAACTCTATAATAGAATTTCGCATTAACCAGCAACTTAGATTTTAACTCTGGGCTTTGCAGTCTTTTGTTTAGTATAGCCGTATCAGCAGCTAAAACATATCCTATCATTGAATTTTTCTTAATACTATTATAATCTGGTATGTTGGGATGAACAAATGTGAAATGGACAATATTTCTACTCTCCGAAGAATCTTGCAATGAGTTTATTTTATCAATTACCATAGTGGACTTAAGTTCACGTTCTGTACAAACAACTTTATATATATTTTCCATTGGATATGTTTCCCATACCGCAACTGTATGATGCACTGTTAATATATTTTTGTATCTTTTATACTTTTCTTTCTTATCCAATTTCACTAATATAGAATTCGATAGTTTACTATATTCAACTATAATATTACTATCATTTAAATTTTTAAATCGTCTTTGCAAAACCTTAACAGCAGTATCCTCCTCTGCTTGTGTGGCATCAACTTTATCCCATGCCAATTCTATTAACAATTCACTATCATTATCCAAAATTGATTGTTCACTAGCATCAGCCGCCATTGAAAAAAAGAAAGCCAATAGAAGGACTATAATTTTCATAGGGCAAATATAAGGAAGAGCCAGTGTGCTCCACCATCATTGTTGGTGGGGACACCAACCATGGACAAGCGTCTCCGTTGTGGTTGGTGAAAACACCAATCACAGGCAAAAGGATTAATTTTCTATTGCCTTTAGTCTAATAAGTTTGGGCTTTGAATTAATATCTACTTTATCAGCAAGCAAAAGATTCCAATTTATTTCAATCCAAAAGTTATTGTTTAATTCGTCTTCTGTATAGACATCTCTTAAACTCTTTCCCTCTTTTTTAGCATAATATAATGTTAAAGTTTCAACCATTGCTGAGGGAGACCGAAGTAGCCGATTCCCAAGATGTTCAACCTTATCTATTGTTTTTGTATACAGCAAACGGCTTCCCAAATCTTCTATATAACAGATACCATATTCACTTTTAATACTTTCTTCAAGTGATACTTCATCACCTATTCCGCCTCTTAAGCTCAAATAATCAGGTATTATTTTGTCTTCATCTGTCAAATCTGCGTATCCCAAAAGTCGCCATTTTTTTTGCCCACGTAAAGGTGGAAGTCCCAGCGAACACCAAGGAAAGAAAAGGAGTTTATCTGATTCAAAAAATAATTTGTCGAGAATATCTAGTTTTTCTTTTGAATGATAGTCATAGGTTTTTACTATTAAATTATCTTCGATATCATGATTTATATCTTTTGTGAAAATCAATTTGACGTATGCAAAACCATTGCCCTTTTCGAGAGGAACTTCAAAAACCGACCCTGATTTTATATCTGATATTTTTGTCATTAGATTGACTTATTGTAATATTACTACGGAGCCAAAGTCACAACCTCCCATCCATCCCCCACTTTCTTATAAGCAATCCTATCATGCAACCTATTCGGCCTGCCTTGCCAAAATTCGAAATGATTTAGTTGTATTAAATAGCCTCCCCAATCTTTGGGTTTGGCTACATCGTGGCGACCACCAATCATGAGTTGTTTGGCTTTTTCTTGTAGTTCTTTTTTGCTTTCAATTTCTTGGCTTTGGGGAGAAACCGCAGCACTTACCTGACTTTCAAAAGGTCTGGAGTTAAAGTATTGTATAGATTCTGCTTCTGATACTTTTTGTACATTGCCTTCCATGCGAACTTGTCTCTGCAAATCGAGCCAGTTGAAAACCAGGGCTACATTTGTGTTTTCGTTAAGTTCTTTTCCCTTGCGGCTTGCATAGTTTGTATAAAAAACAAGTCCCTTATCATCGAACTCTTTCATTAAAACCACACGGGCAGAAGGTTTACCTTCATTGGTACAAGTGGCCAATACAAATGCATTCGCCTCATTCACTTCTGCTTTTATAGCTTGCTCAAACCACAATTCAAATTGTATAAATGGGCTTTCATGCACATCATCTTTGTTCAATGAATCCATGGCGTAATTGGCACGCATTTGTTGTAGTATATCCTTGTCCATTTATTGCGTTGGTAGATTTGACAATTTTGCCTGCGTCGACGCAGGCAAAATTGTCAAATCTACCAACGCAATAAATGGACAAGGATATACTACAACAAATGCGTGCCAATTACGCCATGGATTCATTGAACAAAGATGATGTGCATGAAAGCCCATTTATACAATTTGAATTGTGGTTTGAGCAAGCTATAAAAGCAGAAGTGAATGAGGCGAATGCATTTGTATTGGCCACTTGTACCAATGAAGGTAAACCTTCTGCCCGTGTGGTTTTAATGAAAGAGTTCGATGATAAGGGACTTGTTTTTTATACAAACTATGCAAGCCGCAAGGGAAAAGAACTTAACGAAAACACAAATGTAGCCCTGGTTTTCAACTGGCTCGATTTGCAGAGACAAGTTCGCATGGAAGGCAATGTACAAAAAGTATCAGAAGCAGAATCTATACAATACTTTAACTCCAGACCTTTTGAAAGTCAGGTAAGTGCTGCGGTTTCTCCCCAAAGCCAAGAAATTGAAAGCAAAAAAGAACTACAAGAAAAAGCCAAACAACTCATGATTGGTGGTCGCCACGATGTAGCCAAACCCAAAGATTGGGGAGGCTATTTAATACAACTAAATCATTTCGAATTTTGGCAAGGCAGGCCGAATAGGTTGCATGATAGGATTGCTTATAAGAAAGTGGGGGATGGATGGGAGGTTGTGACTTTGGCTCCGTAGTAATATTACAATAAGTCAATCTAATGACAAAAATATCAGATATAAAATCAGGGTCGGTTTTTGAAGTTCCTCTCGAAAAGGGCAATGGTTTTGCATACGTCAAATTGATTTTCACAAAAGATATAAATCATGATATCGAAGATAATTTAATAGTAAAAACCTATGACTATCATTCAAAAGAAAAACTAGATATTCTCGACAAATTATTTTTTGAATCAGATAAACTCCTTTTCTTTCCTTGGTGTTCGCTGGGACTTCCACCTTTACGTGGGCAAAAAAAATGGCGACTTTTGGGATACGCAGATTTGACAGATGAAGACAAAATAATACCTGATTATTTGAGCTTAAGAGGCGGAATAGGTGATGAAGTATCACTTGAAGAAAGTATTAAAAGTGAATATGGTATCTGTTATATAGAAGATTTGGGAAGCCGTTTGCTGTATACAAAAACAATAGATAAGGTTGAACATCTTGGGAATCGGCTACTTCGGTCTCCCTCAGCAATGGTTGAAACTTTAACATTATATTATGCTAAAAAAGAGGGAAAGAGTTTAAGAGATGTCTATACAGAAGACGAATTAAACAATAACTTTTGGATTGAAATAAATTGGAATCTTTTGCTTGCTGATAAAGTAGATATTAATTCAAAGCCCAAACTTATTAGACTAAAGGCAATAGAAAATTAATCCTTTTGCCTGTGATTGGTGTTTTCACCAACCACAACGGAGACGCTTGTCCATGGTTGGTGTCCCCACCAACAATGATGGTGGAGCACACTGGCTCTTCCTTATATTTGCCCTATGAAAATTATAGTCCTTCTATTGGCTTTCTTTTTTTCAATGGCGGCTGATGCTAGTGAACAATCAATTTTGGATAATGATAGTGAATTGTTAATAGAATTGGCATGGGATAAAGTTGATGCCACACAAGCAGAGGAGGATACTGCTGTTAAGGTTTTGCAAAGACGATTTAAAAATTTAAATGATAGTAATATTATAGTTGAATATAGTAAACTATCGAATTCTATATTAGTGAAATTGGATAAGAAAGAAAAGTATAAAAGATACAAAAATATATTAACAGTGCATCATACAGTTGCGGTATGGGAAACATATCCAATGGAAAATATATATAAAGTTGTTTGTACAGAACGTGAACTTAAGTCCACTATGGTAATTGATAAAATAAACTCATTGCAAGATTCTTCGGAGAGTAGAAATATTGTCCATTTCACATTTGTTCATCCCAACATACCAGATTATAATAGTATTAAGAAAAATTCAATGATAGGATATGTTTTAGCTGCTGATACGGCTATACTAAACAAAAGACTGCAAAGCCCAGAGTTAAAATCTAAGTTGCTGGTTAATGCGAAATTCTATTATAGAGTTTCGGATAATATCACTAAAAAAACAATCAAACAGTTTTAGAATTGCATAGCTTGAAAATCCCAGATACTTAGGGTCTGCTGAAATACTCACAATCTCAACAATTGCTTATCTTTAAGGCCTTAATTTCGAAATCTAATGCAAGGTAAAATGAAGGAGAATCCAGTAAAATCGACAAGAAAGCGTGCAGTAACATCAAATTACATTAGCCC
>JAYVCI010000019.1:0-19976 GCA_043750035.1 Chitinophagaceae bacterium | reverse complement strand
ATACTCAACATTCAACACTCAATGTTTGGGGAATAAGTGCAACCATTGGAAATCTTGAACAGGCAAAAGAAGTGCTGCTCTCCCCCCTCTCCTTTGGAGAGGGGCCGGGGGTGAGGTGTGCATGGGCATGGTGTGTTCTTCCACAACTTTATATCATATATAACAAATTTTGACTTCTATCTTTAAAATACAATTAGAAAACTGCGAAAAAAAGTTCGGGCAACAAACTTTGTTCAAGGGTTTGAACTATACATTTGAACAGCCCCAATCTTATGCTATACTTGGCCCAAATGGCACAGGAAAATCTACTTTGCTGGGGATGTTATATGGTTATATCAGTGCCAGTGCGGGTAAAATAACTTGGCAAGTGGATGGGAAAAACATGGAACGTGATGAAATATATCAATATTGTTCGTTTGCCTCGCCCTATATGGAATTGCCTGAAGAACTTACTGCTTCTGAAGTTTGGGATTTTCACTTTGCATTGAAACAACAAATTGTAGCTATTACAAAAACTGAAGGCCTACAAATTTGCAAACTGGATACCGCAGCAAACAAGCAAATAAAGAATTTCTCAAGTGGCATGAAATCGAGATTAAAATTAGCTTTGGCTGTTTTTTCTCATTCACATGCCCTTATGCTCGACGAGCCCTGCACCAATATGGACAAGGAAGGTATTGCCACTTACCACGAGTTGTTGGATAAATATTTGAATAACCGTTTGCTTATCATAGCTTCCAATTTGCCTGAAGAGTATGAAAGGTGTGGGATGCGGGTGCATTTGAAGTTTTAAAGATTTTTTTTTAAAATATTTACTGGCCTAATACAAATACAGTTTCGGTATAATTGAGCATCAAATAATTAAACTACTTGAACAGTAATATCTTATGAAAATAAAATAAAATATTTTACTGGACAGGCAACCATTCTTTGTTTTTGGAATCTAAACAATTACATTTGCCTTACTATTAAACCCTGAGCAACATGATTATAAAAAACAAACTTATAGTATTATTAATTGCTTTGAGTGCATTTATATCGGCTAGTGCACAGATTAAAAAAAACGGGTGGTATTATATTCCATTGCCCATGGTTGACAGTGCTGAATGGTGTGTGGTAAGCCAAGATGGGAGGCACCAACAACCGGAATGGCGTTCTTTTAGATATTATAAAACCAAAGGCGATACTTTTATGAGTGGGCAAACTTACAAAAAACTGTGGACCAATACCCACCACCATAAATATTATGCAACTGATACCTTAGTTTGTATGTACAGACAAGATACTACTGCCCGTAAAGTTTATGTGCGTAGTGCATACAATTATTATGCTGACACGAATGAATACCTTGTTATGGATTTTGGGGTAAAGACAAATGACACTATTGTATTACCTATATTCACTCGAAATGGCAACTATGAGCAAAGAAAATTCTATGTGGGTAATGTCGATTCTCAAAAATTGGTAATACCTGGGCCACCCCTAAAAGTATATTATGATAGATTATTTTATGGAGTTGTCTGTATTGATACTAGCGAATTAGTATATGGGGATATGTGGCATCCTTTAAGAGATTATGGCTTTTTTGAAGGTATAGGTAATGATAAAAGTGTTAGTCCATTTTTTTATCCTATTGCAAGAAAAGAATATTATTATCAAACCGATGTTACCAGTCGCTTAGTTGACACTGTAGTTTATTTGCATTGCCTCGAATCACCTGATTCAGTAATTTGGATATTTAAAAGCAACCCCCAATTAGATTATTGCAGCAATATATTAAGTATTACCCCTGTTGATTATAAAACTCAGTCATTAATTATGTTCCCAAATCCATGTAATGAATATATTGATGTAAATTTTGAAACTATAATACCAGAAATGCAATTAGAAATTATTGATATGACAGGTAAACGTGTTGATGCTAGTAGTAAAAAGGTAGGAAGTAATATTGAGCGTATCAGTACAATTAATTTAACGCCCGGTGTATTTATACTACATGCTTATAATAATTATGGATTTAACGAAAGCTACAAGATTATAAAACAATAAAAATAAAACAATGAAAAAGACATTAAGAAACATCATTTTATTATTAAGTTTTATGCCTTTTATTATGAAAGGGCAAGACTGGCAAAGCTTGGGACCTAATAGGTTGCCAAAGGGATATTCATCCACTTACCCACACTATTGTGCAAAGAATGCAGGCAATGGTGCTTTTTTTACTATTGCATGTGATCCCGCCAATGACCAAGTTGATGTATTATATTATATAAATATTGACAATGGCAATACGGGCGAAATAAGCTTGTTAAATGCAGAAGGCAAACTGGTGAAAAAGGAACAGGTATATGCTATGGCAAGTATAAAAACAATTGATGTTTCAAACTTGGTAGCGGGTGTTTACCAAATAATTTTGCAACAGAACGGGGTGGTACTGGCCAATACAAAACTGGTAATTGTGCATTAATTAAACAAGTGTGTTCAATAGGTATTTATATATTGTTATAATACTGTTGTTTTGCATGGAAAGCAAAGCACAAGAGGCAAACAATTGGATGTTTGGAGATAAAAATGGATTGAATTTTGACACTGAACCACCAACAGAAATCAGCTCCAACATGTATTTACCTACAGGGCCGTGTTCAATATCGGATCATAAAGGGAATCTGCTATTTTATGCCAGTGCAGATACGATAAGAAACCGCAAGCACGGGCTGATGAAAGGGATGCAATATAAAGCTCCTTTAGTAATTTTAGGGTCGCTACAGTCAGCTGTTGTTATACCTTTTGTGGGAGATAGTAACAGATATTATCATTTCATTTCAGGCAATGGAACATTTTATAATGATAAACCTTCTGCTACTAATGTGCCAAGGGCAGTGGGATACCATATAATAAATATGCAGGGCGATAGTGGACTTGGCGAGGTAGAACAACAATATACCCAATTAGTTCCCTATAACTGCGATAGAATTACTGCATGCAAACACGCTAATGGAAAAGATTATTGGATAATAACGCATACTGCCAATAAATATTTAGCTATTCCAGTTACAGAAAAAGGTGTTGGCAGTCCTGTAATCACAAATATGGATGAATTCCATTATGGAGATGGTTATTTAACAATTGCACGTGATTTCCGTTCCATGTATTCTACCACAACAACATGGATGGATAGGTGTTTGGAAAAAAAGAACATAACAGCATTGTTTAAATATGATTTTGACCCATCGACAGGAATATTTAGCAATCAAATACTTGTAGATAGTTGTAGTTTTACAAGATATCCTGATAGTCAGTTTGCATTTTGGGTGGTTGTGATTTCTCCTAACGATTCTATAGTTTATGTATCAGTATACAACACTAAGCATAGGCACCAAATAAACCAATATAAAAGATACAAAAACCAAGACAATGTGTTTGAAAAATATATTATAAGCATTGACAATTGGAATGAGCTTGACTGCATTGGACTTGCTCCTAACGGGAAACTATATTCTCAATGTAATGCAAATTTTAGAATTTTACAGATCTTAGACAAGCCAGATATTTTTGGAGAAGATATAAAGAAATACCTTTCAACTTATACACTTAAAAACCCAAATTCACTAGTGGGTGGATTTGAGTTCCCAAATTTGTTTTTTGAGTACAAACGTGTTCAATTTGATGTAACAGGGATGGAATGTGGGGGCAAGATATATATAGAAAACAAAAGCGACACGCAGCACTTTACAAGTATGACTATATATTGGGGTGATGGAGATAGTATTGTGCAAAGCAAAGGAAATAACTTTACAAGAAACCACAACCATATATATACCAAACCCGGCATATATTTTATAAGGGTAATGGGGCTTATGAAAGGTGGCAATAAAGTATGGGGCAGCGATTCTATTTTGGTAAGCCCAAAACTATATAAACCCATTGCAAATTTTGCAACAACGCAGCAAACAGGTTGTTTGTATCAACAATACCAGTTTATTGATAAGTGCAATCCGATAGCTATCGGATCAGATGATACTGTTGGGGGCTACACATGGTATTGGGATTTCGGTGATGGGACAAATAGTGTTATCTCGCAAAAAAATAAAGGAGAAGGAAGCATCAATCATTTATATACCAAAAGCGGATATTATACGGTTAAACTTATATTTTTTAATGGAATGTGCAGTGATACTTTTACCTATCCCCAACAAATATATATTGCCCCTGCCCCACAACCCGGTTTCGAAATTAACCGCATGGATGGCTGTGTGCCACAATTAATAAATATTACACCCAGTTATAAAGATACTATCGTTTCCGAAAAATATTTTTTATATAATAATCTAAATATTTTGATAGATAGTTTTATATATAAACCCAGCAAACCAGTTTTGCCAAAGGGTGGTAATTTCAACCAAAATGATTCGGGAATATATAAAATAAAACAATACCTAAAAGGCACAACAGGTTGTATAACCTATGATAGTATTACCCTGCAATTATACAACAGACCCATATTAAAATTAATGAACGATACATTTATATGCAGCGATGAAGTGCTGCAACTGTCAGCTACTTTAGGGAATTATCAATATAATTGGAACACGGGTGATACATCGCAAAGTATTATAATAAACAAGAGTGGTACTTATATAGTAAAAGTAATTAATGGAGCTTGTATAGTGTCAGATTCTACCACCATTACCCAAAACTTTGATGAACGCTGCAAGTTCAATGTGTCGTTATATCCCAATCCATTTGCAAATCAATTTACCATTGCTGCTTATTCCAGAAAAGAACAAAATATCAATATACAGTTATATGAAACATCGGGTAAACAAGTTGCCAGTTATAACAATATACCAGTAAATCAGTTTGCAAAATTTGTAGTGGATACCGATAAACTTGCTTCGGCCATGTATATATTGCATATTACCACCAGTGACAAAAAGTTTACTTATAAGGTGGTGAAATTGGGGGAGTAACGCCTGATTTATTTATCAGAGCCTAACTACAAAAAACTATGAAGTATTATTAATACTGTATTAAATCTACCCCAATTCCAAAAAACCTTAACATTGAACAATAACTTCAATAGGTATATTTGCAGCCAACTTTTTGTTGACATTAAAATAATATATGATAAAAGTAGGCGTTTTTTTTGGTGGCAGCAGCCGCGAGCGTGAAGTGTCATTTGCAGGTGGGCGTACTGTTTACGATAACTTAGACAAATCATTATTTGAGCCAGTCCCAATTTTTGTAGACAGCTTCAACAATTTCTGCCTGCTCGATTGGCAATATATATACAAAGGTTCTATCAGGGATTTTTACCCCCCTGCCAAGCATTTGCAGCATAGCAAACACGGCTTTCAGATATATGCCGATGCCCTGCCTTTAACTGCCAAAGAACAACAGTTTGAATTACTGAAAGAAATAGGCAAACCGCTGCATACCGAAGACTTAAAAGAATTGATGGATATCGCTTTCTTATGTCTGCATGGCGGTATGGCCGAAGATGGAACCATACAGGGATTGCTTGAGTGGCAAGGGATTCCCTATACCGGCAGTGGTATATATCCATCGGCAGCGGGCATTAATAAAAAAATACAGAAAGAACTACAGCACCTGGCCAATGCCACAGCTACCGGATCGAACACTGCAAATGCTTTATTTGTAGAGCGTACACAATGGCTAACGGGCGATAGAAAACAATTTTTTGACCAAATAGTAAAAACTATTGGATTCCAATTTGTATGTAAACCTGCTACACAGGGAAGCTCTATCGGGGTTTCTGTAGTAGATAAAAAGGATGGTTTCGAAGCATTTGAGAAAGCAGCAAACAAAGCTTTTTTCATTGATACACTATCAAGAGAAGTATGGTTTAATTATTCGGAAGCACATAAAGAACAATACATTCGCCGCTTAATTGATATTAGGGAAGGGCTGGGTTTGCCTGTAGGTATTGATGATAAAGTATTATACAATCCTGAAGAATTAATGCAGTTTCTTAACCGCAAACTCAGGACTGTAGAAACCCTTGAACTGCGGGCTACACAAACCGAGAATACCCTAATAGTAGAGCAGTTTATTGAGGGCAAAGAGTTTTCGTGCATTGTAATACAGGACGAGGAAGGCAATCCAATAGCTTTGCCCCCCACTGAAATTGTAAAGAAAAAAGAGGTGTTCGATTACCGCTCAAAGTATTTGCCCGGGCTTACACGTAAAGTTACGCCAATAGATTTGCCAGCAGAAGCAATAGAAGAAATACGCAAGCAATGCTGCGGTATGTTCAACTTGTTGCGTTGCCAGGTATATGCCCGTATTGATGGTTTTATTACCCCAAAAGGAAAAATATATTTGAACGACCCCAATACCACCAGCGGTATGATGCCGTCTTCCTTCTTTTTCCACCAAGCTGCCGAGATTGGCCTTAACCCTTCGCAGTTTCTCACCTATATCATCCGCACTTCATTGCAGCAACGTATTATTAGCTGGGGTAATGCGGGAGATATGCCATCGTTATTGAAAAAGCTCGATTTGAAAATAGAACAGAACCAACATCTACAATCAGAAAAAGTAAAAGTAGCAGTGGTAATGGGCGGCTATAGCAGCGAAAGGCATATATCAGTGGAGAGTGGACGAAATATATACGAGAAATTATCGAGCAGCAGCAAATATTTACCAGTGCCTTTGTTCCTAACAGGCAGTGAAAAAAAACATGCCTTGTATATGTTGCCTGTAAATATGATGCTCAAGGACAATGCGGATGATATCCGCGATAAAATTGGCAATGATAAAGAAGACCCTATCCTGAAAAAAATACGCAAGGAGTGCGAATCTATCACACTTAAATATACAGGGACCCAGTTATTGAGCAAATGTGTGAAAATTACTAACAAAGATTTGCCTGCCATGGTATCGTTTGTATTTATTGCACTGCATGGTCGCCCTGGCGAAGATGGTGCCCTGCAAATGGAACTTGACAAACTGGGGCTGCCCTATAATGGTTCGGGGGTGGAAAGTTCGCGGGTAACTATCAATAAATTTGAGACCAATAATATATTGCGTGAAAACGGTTTCCGCATGGCCGATAGTTTTTTGATTGAGAAAAAAGAATGGCTGCAAAATCAAAATGTAGCCCTTAAACTGGCCAAAGCCCGAATAGGTTTTCCTATGATAGCAAAGCCACAGGACGATGGTTGCAGCTCGGCAGTGAAAAAAATAAACAGCGAAAAGGAACTTAGTGCATTCGTCAATCTCATGTTTCGTGACCAAGCCGAAATGACACCTGAGCAAATAAACTCGGTAAACCTAAAACCCAAAGAAGAGTTCCCCCAAAAAAATGTGGTGTTGCTGGAAACCCTCATCAACAAAGGCAGTGCAAAGCATTTCTTGGAAATAACAGGTGGCCTTTTAACCCACTACGATAAAGACGGTAAACTAAAATATGAAATGTTTGAACCCAGCGAAGCACTGGCGGGCGAGGCGATACTGAGTTTGGAAGAAAAATTTTTGGCGGGCGAAGGGCAAAATATCACACCCCCGCGTTTTGCAAAAAACAAGCACGACCAAAAAGATATATCGAAAACCGTAAAAGCTGAACTGAAACGAGCGGCCAAAATACTAAAAGTAGAAGGCTATGCCCGAATAGACGCTTTTGTGAAAATACATGCCAACAATGAGGTAGAAGTTAATATAATAGAGGTTAACTCATTGCCCGGTATGACACCTGCCACTGCTATCTTTCATCAGTGTGCGTTAAGTGGCTACAAGCCCTATGAGTTTATTGACAATATTATAGTGTTTGGGATGGAACGCCTGGCACAGAAGAACCAAGATTTATAAGGAATCCCCCAATCATCCAGGTTGATGTATTTTCCTGTTTATTGTACAGGTGTATATAATTATTTGTAAAAAAGACAACATAAAGTATTTGTTACTAAAAAAGTTCAATACATTTGTGGGCAAAATAAAATATAATAAATTAAACATGAAATCACTTTTTACAAAATTCACCACCTTGCTCTGCTTGTCTGTAGTGACAATGACAGCTTGGTCTCAGCTCAACTTTAAACCTGCAAATGCTGGAAATTCTTCTGGTACATGGAGTAATTTGGGATCAAATGGTACGTCAATATCTATGGCCAACATGGATGATGCAAACTCCTCAGCCACATCCATTGGCTTTAACTTCGACTACAATCGCACAACCTACACTGATTTTATTGTAAATACCAATGGTTTTATCAAATTAGGCACATCAGCTCCGTCTTCTACTTCATTGTTCTATAATTCTGCTGTAGCTGTTACAGGAAACGGTGCTCTTAACAGTGCAAACGGAAGCGATACAGATATTCTTGCAGTATTTAACCACGACCTTAAGCAAGGCAGCGGCACTGCTGATATTAGTTATGAAGTAAGTGGGTCTTCTCCCAATAGGGTTTGCACCATCCAGTGGGATAATTTCGGTGACAAAACTACAAATCCTGCTATTCAATTTGACAACATTTCTTTTCAGATTAAATTGTATGAAACCAGTAACAAAATCCAATTTGTATATGGCCCTTTCACTGCGTCGGGCAATGGAGCTAGTGCTAAATTTGTTGGGGTGGGGTTGAAAGGCTCGAGCAATGCTACAAAAAATGTTTTAACAGCTTTTAAACTATCATCAACCGCTTGGTCTGGAACTACATTTCTTCAAGGACATTATACAGGGAATGCACATAATGTTCGCAATGCAGTATTGCCTGACCAAGGACGCACTTACGAGTTTTACCCTACGCAGCAATTCGATTTGGCTGTAACTAACTTATATGCATTGGGCAAAATGCCTATCCCCTTTGCTGTTCCCCAGCCAACCAAAGTTAAAATTGTGAATGTGGGCTCAGATACGATGAGTAACTTTTATGTTTACCTCCAATCTAAAGGAACAAACAATTATTTCGATTCTGTTTTCATAGGCTCCACGCTTAACTCTGGCGATTCTGTGTATGTGAGATTTGATAACTTTACTGCAAGTGCATTTGGTATGGACACCGTAACTGCTTATACAGACACCGATATGAACAATTTCAATAACTCGAAAAGTTTTATGCAAGAGGTAAACTTAAATTCATTCAGTTATTCCGAGCCCAACACCCCCCCAACTTCTGGAGTAGGATTCAATGGATTTTCAGGAGACTTTGTTGCCAAATTTCACACAGCAAAAAATGCAAAAGTTAATCAGGTAAAAATAAATTTTTTAACAACGGGCGAGCCTTTTAAAATAGGTATATGGTCTATTAATACCAATACCGGGCAGCCCGCTTCGTTATTATGGTCATCTAATACTGCCTATACAAATGGTGGATTATCTGTTGTTTCAGTTAACCCCCCTGTATCAGTTAATGGTGATTTCTTTATAGGTGTGAAACAAACAGGTAACACCAACGTTGGATTTGCTTTTCAAAATGAATCACAAATTAGAGATAGTGTGTTTTATTCGGCAGCACCTACAGGCAATAATAACTGGACAGATTTTATTTCATATGGAGGAACATTCCGTTTCATGATTGAGCCACGAGTAATGATAGGACGCGATATGGGTGTAATAAAACTAGTTGCCCCTGCATTCGACACTTGTATGGGTGCACGTAAAATGGATATGATATATCAAATCCAAAACCTGGGTAGTGATACACTTGATCTAAGTGTAGATAGTTTTACAGTCTATGCTAATGTGGTAACCCCAAATTTTGATACTTTGGTATATCCTGTTTATACGCAATCAGTGGGTACACTTTATCCAAACGACACTATGAATATAAGGGTGACTGATACACTAAATATGGAACAAAATGGTGACTATTATTTTTGGGCCAGTGTAAGACTTCCTAGTGATAGTAATTTTGTAAATGACACACTTGATGCTGTTTTACTTACTTCAACCAATCCTGTTCCTATCAACCAGTTTGTAGGAGGCACGCTCACACTATGCGACGGCGATACAGCCATACTGAGTGCAGGCCAAAGTAGTGGGGTTATATTCCAATGGTGGAACGCTACAAAACCCATTAACGGAGCCACTGATACTGTATTTTATGCAACAGTACCAGGTAAATATTTTGTCGAAGTTACCAGTGGTTTGGGATGTAGCCTATTCTCGGATACCATTACGGTTAAAAATTATCCCAAAGTAAAAGTAGCCCCTACACAAACCGCAAGCGGTATTTGTAATGGTGATAGTGTATTAATAATTGATGCGTACAATACAAATTATTTGTACCAATGGTATTACAATGGCAATGCCATAAGTGGAGCAACCGATACAGCTATTTATGCCAAACAAGCTGGAGACTATTACCTTGAAGTAGTTGATACCAGCACAGGTTGTAAAGCCGTTTCTGGAACTTTCACTGTTAACGCAAGTGCCTCACCTACAGCCTCGCTTAAAGCCAGTGGTTCAACCAAGTTCTGCGTGGGCGATAGCGTTCAACTCGATGCCTCAGCTTCTACAAATGCCAACTTCTACAAATGGTTCCTTAATGGCAATTTGATTACCGGAGCCTCTCAGTCAACTTATACCGCAACGGCAGCCGGAGATTATACCGTTCAAGTAATTAACACCAGTGGCTGTAACGACAAATCTACCGCACTAAAAGTAAGCATTGATTCATTGCCAGTGGCAACAATCACCGCCAGTGGCAAAACAACTATCTGCGATGGAGATAGCATTTCGCTGTCTGCTCCTTCAGTATCTGGCAATACTTATCAATGGTATGAGTCCACTTCGGGAATTATAGCTGGTAGCACATCTGCTAAATATAGTACCATATTTGAAGGTGATTACTATTGTATAATAACAAATAGCAATGGTTGCAAGGCTACTTCGACTGTTGTTTCCATAAAGGTAATTCAATCGCCCTATTCATTTGTTAAACAACCTTCAACTACCTCCACATGCCCTGGCGATAGTATTCAATTAAATGCCACCACAGTGGCTGGTGCTACCTATCAATGGCAGTTCAATGGCAATGATATTTCTGGAGCTACGGACTCGATGTACTATGCTAAATTACAAGGTGACTATTCAGTAAAAGTAACCAATTCAAATGGCTGTGTAAGTACCTCTATTAATAGTATTTCATTGTTCTTTACTGGTGGACCCAATGCACAGGTATCCTACACCGGAAGCAATGATTTTTGTGAAGGAGACAGTTTAATACTCAATGTTTCTGCAAGCAGCCCCCAATCATTCCAATGGCGTAAAAACGGAGTTGATATAGCAGGTGAAACTGGCCAACTTTATATAGCCAAAACCAGTGGCAAATATTCATGCTTTGTGGTAAATACACTTGGCTGTGCAGGTGCTTCTGCTGATGCTACTATTACTGTAAACCCCAAACCTTTTCCAATTATTACCAGAAATGGCAATGTTCTTTCGGCAAGTAATGCCACAGGCTGGTCTTACCAATGGTATTTTAATAGCTCGGCTATATCAGGAGCAACAAGTAAAGATTATACGACCATCTCTAATGGTCTTTATTTTGTTACTGTAACTGATGCAAACGGGTGTGTAGGAAGTTCTCTCGCATATAATTTCATAGGTATTTCTCTTCCTTCGTTTATTGGCTCTGCTTATGTATCGCCCAATCCTTCTACCGGAGAATTTAATTTAACACTCAACCTAAACAATAACCAACGCGTTACTTTAAAAGTGGTGGACATGCTGGGCAAAACAGTGCTCGATTTGGGTGCTAGTAGTTTGCAAAAAGGAGCAAACAACATCAGTATCAATTTAAGTGATGTCCCAAAAGGTGTTTATCTGTTACAATTTAATACCAATGGAAACCAAACTATTTTCAAACTGATTAAAGAATAATTAAGAAATAATTGAATACTAAAGGGGCGAGCAATTGCCCCTTTTTTTATGCTTATGCTTTTCTGCTTCTCTCCTTTTCAAGTTTCCAAAAAAATATTTTCAAAACTTTGTTGCCTGAATCGGAAATATGTGCTACTTTTGCCGTCCCAAAAAAATATCCACACAAAGTGAACGCATTAAGTTATAAAACCATTTCTGCCAATAAGCAAACCGTGAACAAAGCGTGGTTTGTTGTAGATGCAGAGGATCAAGTACTAGGCCGTGTCAGTACGCAAATTAGCAATGTACTACGTGGCAAACACAAAACCGATTTTACTCCACACATGGACTGTGGCGATAACGTAATTGTTATCAATGCAGAAAAAATCAAACTCACAGGTAAAAAAATGGCTGAGAAAGTTTATACCCGCCACACTGGCTATCCAGGTGGTCAGCGTTTTACTACTGCACAGGAAATGTTGGACAAACATCCAACGCGTATTATAGAAAAAGCCGTTAGAGGTATGCTACCTAAAACCAAATTGGGCGATGCCATTTACGGTAACCTGTTTGTATATGCAGGCACTGAGCATCCCCATGCAGCTCAACAACCCAAAGCTCTCAAATTAATAACAAAAAATAGGTAAATGGAAAAACTTACCACATCAGGACGCAGGAAAACAGCCGTAGCTAGGGCGTTTATGTCAGTTGGTTCTGGCAGCCTTAGCATTAATGGCCGCACCTTAGAAAATTATTTCACCACTGGCCCACATCGCTACCAAGTGATGTTGCCATTTGAAACCACCAGCACTACTGGCCAATTTGATGTAATGATCAATGTGGACGGTGGCGGTGTATCTGGCCAAGCAGAAGCTGTGAGGCTTGCTATTGCCAAAGCATTGGTGGAAAGCAACGAAGAATTCAGAACCTTACTTCGTGCCAAAGATTTGCTCACCCGCGATTCTCGTATGGTTGAGCGTAAAAAACCAGGTCGTAAAAAAGCCCGTAAAAGGTTCCAATTTTCTAAACGTTAATACCACAGCTACAACAATAACTATATGTCAAGAGTTTCAACAGAACAATTGCTCGATGCCGGAGTTCACTTTGGGCACCTTACCCAAAAGTGGAATCCCAAAATGGCTCCATACATCTTTATGGAGAAAAACGGTATCCACATTATCGACCTCAATAAAACACAAGCCAAGCTTGATGAAGCCAGCAATGCTTTAAAAAATATCATCAAATCAGGTCGTAAAGTAATGTACGTGGCCACTAAGAAACAAGCCAAAGAACTTGTTACCCTGGAAGCCAAGCGTGTTAATATGCCTTTTGTTACTGAGCGTTGGTTGGGCGGTATGCTTACCAATTTTCAAACCATCCGCAAATCTGTAAAAAAGATGCAGACTTTGGATAAAATGGCTACCGATGGTACCTATGCCAGTATAAACAAAAAAGAACGCTTAATGGTGGAACGCGAAAAGATAAAACTAGAGCGTTTGCTAGGCGGAATCTCTGATATGAACCGCTTGCCTGCTGCACTTATTGTAGTGGACATCATGCGTGAACACCTTGCCATTTCAGAAGCCAAAAGACTTAATATCCCCACCTTTGCAATTGTTGATACCAATTCCGATCCTTCAGAAGTTGACTTTGCAATACCAGCCAATGATGATGCGGCCAAATCGATCGCTATTATAGTTGGTGCACTTACCGATTCGATAGTGGAAGGCATGCAAGAGCGTAAACGCGATCGTGAAGAAGAACAAGATCAGGAAGCAGTGGTTGAAACAAAAACCGAAGCTAAAGATACAGCAGAATAAAACCCTCTTATCAAAATATTTATGGGTTTAGCTGAAATACGGTTAAGCCCTTTTTTTTTATCAACTCACCAAATAAAACATTTTAAAAATAAATACTAACATGAATATTACAGCAGCAGATGTAAACAAGCTTCGCACCATGACGGGTGCCGGAATGATGGATTGCAAAAAAGCTTTGACAGAAGCCAATGGCGATTTTGACGCAGCAGTAGATTATCTACGCAAAAAAGGACAAAAAATTTCGGCAAACCGCAGCGACAGGGATGCTAAAGAAGGAGCAGTGATTGCCCAAACCAGTGCCGATGGCAAAACAGGTGTGATTGTATCGCTTAACTGCGAAACTGATTTTGTTGCCAAAAACGAAGACTTCGTTAAGTTTGCAAAAGAGATTACTACCCTTGCCTTGGTAAAACAACCCGATAACTTGGAAGCCCTAAAAGCATTGGACCTTAATGGCCTGAGCATTGCAGACAGACTTACCGAACAGGTAGGAAAGATTGGCGAGAAAATAGATATCAATAGCTATGTGATACTGCATGGCGAAAGCGTGGTGCCTTATATACATGGCCATAACAGAATGGGCGTGCTAGTGGTGATGAACCAAGCTGTTACCGATGCTATTGCCGCAGCAGGTAAAGATGCCGCTATGCAAGTAGCCGCTATGAACCCCATTGCTGTAAATGCCGATGGCGTGGACCAAGAAACCATCAAACGCGAAATTGAAATAGGCAAAGACCAAGCCCGTGCCGAAGGAAAACCTGAGGAAATGCTTGAGAAAATTGCCCTAGGAAAACTTAATAAGTTTTATAAAGACAGCACTTTGTTAAACCAAGAATTTGTAAAAGATGGTTCAAAAACTATTGCACAAATGCTTGACGGATCGAGCAAGGGATTAACTATTACTGCCTTTAAAAGGGTGGCTTTAGGATAATTAGCCTATCGGGCGGAAACACCCGACAGCAGCACTTATAAAACCCGACCATAAATGGTTGGTTTTTTTTGTAGGGTGTTAGATTTGACAACTTTGCCTGCGTCTTCTCGTCTTGTGACGAGAGCAAAGTTGTCAAATCTACAGCATCCAGTTGTGGTTGGTATATTACCAAATAGTTTGTATATTATACTGCTTTATATATTCATCTTTAGTAGCAATTATCAAATTATCAAATTACTTAATAACTAAATGGCGATTTGAACGGCCGCACCACCTGCAGAGTCCAGGGTTGGGGTATTTTAAACATACGCTTGGGGTAAGCGAAAAGTGCGATGGTCATTGCTGGCACAGTAATCAACGGCATAATACCCTTGTCTTGATTTGTGGCATATCTATATATTAATAAACCTGAAACAATACTCAGTGCAAATGCACTCACTCTAACAATTTTCTCTTGGCGTCCGAAATAACCTATTTCGCGTATTCGGTGCAAGGGCACTTTCATTCCATTTTTCATAAACAAAGTATCAGGATCCATGTAACTGATAATCCCTTTAAACTTGGCCGTTGAATTAGTCATCTTAAATGATATACGTTGATTGGTGCGAATGGTGTGTTCGCCAAAACCTGAAAATAATTTCAATACCGTGCCGGTATCTTTTAGGGTATTTTGCGAATTTGCCTTCACTGCAATAAGACCAAAGAATATAATAAAAATATTTAAACGTAGATTCATAGCTGCAATATTACTTGTTTTCCACCATTTGGTCAATAGTCGCTCTGGTAACTGAGTGATAACCTGCTCGTGCTTTTTTATAAATTTCTATTGCAAAGGCTTTTGTTATTGGGTTTGCCAAAAGTTTTTCATATAATGGCTCTACAAATTTTCTTCTGCCCACAGTATATAAATATTTTTCTATGGCTTTATAAGCCGGCTCATAATTATTAGCGATGGCAATCTGAAACCAATCGCACAATATTTCGCAATTGCCCGATTGGGTAAATTTGAATTTTGTGTCGAGTTTTTCCAAAACTTCGCGATTTATTCTTTTTGGCAAGCACCTAAGAAAGTGAAGCCAGTGATGGGTAGTCCAATTCTTTGTGTCGAGTTGGCTTGGATGCATATAATTTTTTGCCGCTAGCTCCGATTTTTGAAGTTCCGTACTTTGTATATTTGGGCAATTTGAGGGAAGTCCGGGTTTATACACCCAGTCATCAATTTTAATTGCATTCAGCAATTCTTTGTCACCCTTGATTAGCTCTGTGTTAAGATAAGCTATGAAACGCTCTGTGGTGATACTTTTGAAAGCAAATGTTTTAAAATATTTGTTTACAAATGCATCCCATCGCTGTCGCCCAATGGCATTTTCGATAGTTTGCAAAAAGAAACAACCTTTGATATATGCGATATCGGTAACACCATCATCGGGGTCTCTTCCTGTCAGATTCAATTTCAGTTTCGTATCGGCACTGGTATCTCCCATTTCGCTTATCGCTTTCTTAAGCTCTCCCAGTTCAAGTTTGCAAAGCATGTCCACATAAGGTTTTCCATATATTTTTTCCATAATGCGGTGTTCAAAGTACACCGTAAATCCTTCGTTCAGCCAAAAGTCGTCCCAGGTGGCGTTGGTTACCAGATTGCCGCTCCAACTGTGTGCGAGTTCGTGGGCCACCAATGATACCAAACTTCTGTCGCTGGCAATAACAGTAGGTGTGGCAAATGTGAGGCAAGGGTTTTCCATGCCCCCAAATGGGAAACTGGGCGGCAATACCAGCACATCGTAGCGGCCCCACAAATATTCTCCATACAATTCTTCGGCTGTTTTTATCATGGTACCCATGTCGGCAAACTCCCATGCTGCCTTTTCAAGCATCATAGGTTCAGAATAGATTCCACAATTGCTTCCCAGACTTTTAAATTCTATATCCCCTACTGCCAGTGCCATCAGATAGCTGGGAATCTGTTTGCTCTGTGTGAAATGATATATTCCATCCGTATGCTTTACGGTATCGTTTTCAGCACTCATCAAAGCCATTAGGTTTGGTGGACAAGTAATGGTTGCGTTATAAGTGAATTTTACGCCCGGCCCGTCTTGCAGCGGAACCCAGCTTCGGGCGAGTATGGCCTGGCTTTGGGTAAACATGAATGGGTATTTGCCTCCGCTAGTTTGTGCTGCATCCAACCATTGAATGGCAGCAGCTTCAGGCGATGTGCGGTAATACACCCTTACTTTTTTAGTATCAGGTTTTATTTTGATGGTTAAGGCTTTGCCCAAATATTGTATTGAATCGCCCAGTTTAAATTCTGTTGGTTGGTCTTTTCCATCAAGTTCAATTTTTTCTATAAATAAATCTTTGGTGTCTAAAACCAGTTGCTTGGTATGGGTTTTGTTTTCAATCAATAAATCCACAAATCCACTTAAAGTTTTTGTTATGAAATCCACCCTCAAATTCAAGTCCAAATGGATGACCTTGGCATCTGTAGGAATTGCGAAAGAATGTTTGTCAATTTCTGACATGTTGTTTTTCAAGTCTTTATCATTACAGTTTATCGCCAAAATTAAAGCCAATAAAGGGATTGCTTTAAATTTTATTTTAAAAAATCTTTTCATATCGCAAAAATACTTACATCAAAGTTTAGTTATTTGGACGCAAGTTGCACAAAAAAATTTGCATTGTTTAAAAGGAATCCAAAAATATCCCATATTTTCGTTGCCTCAAATCGTGTTAATCGAAGCAAAAAGCTCTATAATTATTTATAAAATGTCAGGAATCTCAAATATTAACAAGTGGGTAAAAACATTGGCAATGGTGCTAATGTTCAGCTATAATGCTGTAGCACAGGATGAACCAGTAGCTGCTGACACCACAATGGTTGAAGATTCAGTTGCTCAACCTACTGCTCCCAAATACGTTCGGTTTAAAATGAACGTTGATTCTGTTACACAACTGGTTACCTATAAAGCCGTTGTAGATCAAGCTGAGACACAAGCAGATTCATTTTACCTTCGTGCAAAACGTTGGGCAAATGCAAAATACAAACTATCAAAAAACAAAAAATTGATATTACTTGACAAACCAAACGAAAAATTGGTACTAAGAGCAAGATTTCCTTGTACACCAGCCGGTGGTAAATATAGTAAGCAGAGCAATGGTTATATTGTATTTAACTTAACGCTTATTTTCAGTCCAGATGGCCAAAAATATAAATATATTGTCAATAATATTATATTTGAACCCGAGGTTGACCCATTGGACAAGGAAGCCAGAAATGAGCCTTTGGATGTAACACCTTTTGAGTATTATATACAAGTAAAACACAAAAAGAAGCAAACCGATGCCATGCTCCAGGGTGCGGATAACGATATAAAAAAATTAATTGAAGAAATCAAGAAGTCGCTCGAAGATCCAAAAGAACTAGACGAAGATATTTTTTAGTTTTAACAAAGCTTTCACAATTTTTATTTATGCGTAAAATCATCCATGTAGATATGGATGCGTTTTTTGCATCTGTTGAACAACACGACAATCCTTTGCTGCAAGGAAAAGCCGTTGCTGTAGGAGGCGGTGAAAACAGAGGCGTAGTTGCAGCAGCCAGTTATGAAGCACGAAAATTTGGTGTACGTTCCGCCATGTCAGGCAAGATTGCCAAACAAAAATGTCCGCATCTGATATTTGTTAGGCCACATTTCGAACGCTACCGTGAAGTATCAGGACAGGTAATGGAGATATTTCATGAATATACCGATTTGGTAGAACCGATGAGTTTGGATGAAGCCTATTTAGATGTTACCGAAAATAAGATTGGCAATATATATGCGGCAAAAATTGCCAAATCCATCAAACAAAAAATATTTGATACAACAGGACTCACAGCCTCGGCAGGTGTTTCTTTTAATAAGTTTTTGGCCAAAATTGCCAGTGATATGAATAAACCCAATGGCCTTAAAGTAATTTTACCTGACAATGCTCAGGCTATATTGGACAAATTACCTATTGAAAAATTTCATGGTATCGGAGAAAAAACTGCGGAAAGGATGCGTAAACACGGAATACACAACGGATATGATATAAGATTGCAAGAACTGGATTTTTTGGAAAAGCATTTCGGAAAAGCAGGTTCATTCTACTATCATATAGTGAGGTGCATAGACAACCGAGAAGTAAGAACTGAATGGCTGCGGAAGTCATTGGGAGCAGAGGAAACGTTTGACATAGATATAATAGAACCAGAAGATTTAATAGCACAATTATCTGTTATTGCAAAAACGGTTTCAAACAGATTAGAGAAAAGAGAATTGAAAGGCCATACCGTTACGCTGAAAATAAAGTATCATGACTTTGAATTGAAAACCCGCAGCCAAACTTTTACAAATTGGGTGAGCGAAGCAGAAGAATTATTGGCATATACAATTGAGCTGTTATACAATCCTGAATTGCCACACAAACCTGTAAGGTTGCTGGGTATAAGTGTTTCCAATTTAAACAATGAAGATCACCCGCCTCAAAAAATCAGTCTTTCTGTTGCTTTCGATTTGCAATTAAAATTACCTTTTAACGACCTATTTCTCCACGATTTACCTCAAGTTTTACAACCGAGCCCGCACAATCTAAATCCATAGGTGGTTTTGATTTGGTGATTTCTACAGTAATAATTCCTGCCAAGGGCAATACTTGAAATAAATCCAAAGCTATAATATGGGCCACTTGTTCCATTAGGTCATAAGTTCCGGCCATGTGTTTTTTGCACACAGCAGCAATAATCTCATAATTGGTGGTATGTTCAATATTGGCAAACACATGGGTGCAGGGCAGAATAAGCTTCACTTCTACATTCAAAAAAAAGTCGTTCCCTTGCTCTTTTTCAAAATCATAAAGCCCGTGGTTGGCCCTAAAATACATTTTATCTAGTTTTACGGTATAGTTCATTTGCTGTTATTATATAAAAGGGCAAACGAACAACAGAAATATGGAATTTGCAAATTATTTATTATATATTTATTTAATATTCCCTTTTGTATCACAGAACGTATTCTTTCCACCAAGGGTTATCGAATATATTGATTTGTCTGCATTCCAAATGATGGAGGTACAATCAATCAGGTTTGCTACTATTTCACCCTCCGATGATATAATAAATGCTTCTATGAGGCCGCTTAGTATGTTATTTCCTAAATATATATATTGTTTAGCTTGTTTGATATATGATATATCTGGTGCAAAATAAGCATATAGTGCACCAATGGTTCAACACTCATTGAATGTGATGCTAGAATTTTACAAACAGGGATTTATTAGTTTAGTAACTGTCAAGAAATAACTTGTTCAAAATTTGGTTTAATAGTATAGTTCCATTCTCCATGAAATTCACTTTTGTTAATATTTATTTCCTCCAATTTTT
>JAYVCI010000018.1:0-11981 GCA_043750035.1 Chitinophagaceae bacterium | reverse complement strand
GTCTTTGCCAATATCATGTTTGGGCAAGGTATAATTATACAATATAACCGAGTCGGTATGGGTGCAACCATTGTTGTCAGTAATTTTAAGCCAATATACACCTGCTGCTATTGGGCTAATATTATTACTTGTGCTGCCATCGCTCCACAGATATTGTACAAATGAACTACTCGAACTAAAGTTGACCTGAGTGCCTGGGCAAACCGTTTTGTCATTGCCCAAACTAACTGTGGGACTGGTGTTAACAGTTATATATCTGTATAATGTGGTATCGCATCCCGTTGTTTTATCTTTCACTGTTAGGGTTAAAACAAATACTGAATCGGCATCTGCCTTTGCGGGTATAAAATTGATATTGCCATTGCCTGCACCCGGAAAAGTATTGCTAATTGACCCAGCGGGATTGCTGCCATTTATGGTTTTAATAGTTGATGCCACTATATCCCATTTACTTCCATATTGTGCATTTGTATAACCACTCGGTGGTGTTATATCATAACTCATACTATTGCCCACACAGGCCACATCAGGGTTGGATGTAGTGCCCTGATTATATTGTCCTGAAAAGTTCTGAGCTTTGTTTAAGTTAACGCCTTGGGGAGCATTCACTACCGTAATTTTTACAGAACCATTTCCGGGGCATCCACCAGGATTGTTAACTGTTACCGAATACGTATTTGATGCATAAACCGTAATGGTTTGCGTAGTATCGCCCGTATTCCATAAATAGGTATAACCCGCAGGCCAAGTTCCGGCATCAAGCTTAAGTGCTGAGCCGCTGCATATAGTTTGTGGGTTGCCCAATTTAACTACGGGGGTAGTATAGATATTTACCTTAATGGTATCACTATTTACCAGCCCATAAATTATATCAGTAGCTGTGGCTATATAAGTTCCACTTTTAAATATAGTAAGGGTATCCTGTGGCCCTGCTCCGGTGCTCCAGTTTACATCCCAAGAATTTGCATTGGGGTTGGCATCAATAAAAACCATATCGCACACGGAAGTATCGTTTCCTAAAGAAATATCTGGCACATCGCCTATCGCCAGGTTATCAATATTTACATAATATAGCGTTGTTGAGCTATCCATTTTTACAAACCGCACAGCAGCATTGTTACCTGCAAATGCACCCAAACTGAACTGCACTGCCTTGTGTGTATTGGTTAAAGTATTTGAAGCATCAATAGTGAACACGGTGTTAAAATTGGTGCCGCAGTCAGTTGATACTTGAACAAATACGGTATCTTTTGCTTTCATCACCACCGTAGATTTATAAGAAAACCGCAATGCCGATTTGGTGGTGAGCGGCCCCACCAATGGAGAGCGAGATGCACCCGTTGAATTGGTAGTGGTGGTAAATGTGGTTCGAAGACTCCCTGTTCCACTTACACCATTTGTAGCATTATAAGCAAAACCGTTTCCGGTGTATGATGCTGGGATAAGTGCTGCTGAATTAAATTGCTCTATATAATTCAATCCCAACTTTTGGGCTGAGATTCGGGTAACGTTCAAAGTGTCATTATATACATTGCTGTCGTTTGAAATGGCTGTATATATTTTGAAATCGTATGATGTTGCGGTAGTGCTCATATCCACCGTATCTACAAAATACACATCCAAGTTTGCCCCGGGTGCTAAGGTGCCACTGGTAATTGTGGTATCGAAAGTAGTATTGGAAACACCCGCAAAATCAACGGTTACTGTGAGGTTCTTATTTGCAAAGTCTATGGTGTCGCTGCCATAGTTTGTTACTTGCACGGTAACAGGTTCATTGGCTGCATAACATAATGCATTGGCTGGGTTTACCAATCTGTTAGGTCCCACATCCGCGGTATATGGGTCAATAATATTAATGATATAATCGTGGGTAACACCTGATGTAAAAGTATTACAGGCCAGCTTGGCTGTATTTGTTGTTCCTGTGCGAGAGCGTATGCGTAATCCGGTCATGCCCAAAGGTGTATTGGCAGGTATGGCAATGTTTACGCCATTGTTTACATTAATTCCTGATGCAGCGACTATCCTTGTCCACTCAGCACTGTCGAATGAACCACTTTGATTTAAATCTATCCATGCCGATATGCTCACATTCGCATTGGAAGTAGCATTGAACCTATAGGTATTGCCACGAATTAAATTGGCTGTTAAGTTCCCGCTGGGGCTGAACACAAAATGCGGTGCGGTATTGGAAACAGAACAGGTGTTCACAGAATTATCTAAACTGGTATTGTTAATTCTGAAATTGGTGAGCATTCTGTTGCTATCGCATATATTGGAATGCAATACTTGATTGCAGTAGCAATCGTAAAATGCTTTTATACCAACATATACCCCTGTGCTTGTATCGCTACTCCCACCGCAGGTAACATAGCAACGATAATAAGTAGCATTTGATTGGACAAGCATTACGCCACTAAAGGTGTCTCCTTTTAGGTCCGCCCATGTTCCTGAGGTTCCTGTTGCTGATGATTGCCATTGATAGCTTTGCCCGCTGCCAAAAGTATTGCCCTGCAAACTCAAAGTAAATGGTTTGGTGGAGCATACCAGGGTATCAGAAGTAATAGCAGTGCCGGCTGTGGGCGGGCTGGTGCAGGGTGGCAAGGGGCGGAGGTATAATTGATAATCGTGGCTGTTGCCCGATGCAAAACCCTTGCAGGCACCACTCGAATCGAGGGCTGTGCCCGCAGTAATGGCACGTATGCGGATGGGCGTATAACCCGTATCGGCGGTATAGGGAATTGTAATATATAAGCTACTGGTAGCATTTACCGTAGATGATTTGTTGATGAGAAACCACTCATACGTATCGAACACGGCATTGTGGTTAAAGTCGATCCACATTCCTATAATATCCTTAAAGTTGGTGACCACATTAAACTGATAGGTATTGCCCAAATACAAGGAATCACTGGTTCCACTGCCCGGAGCAAACTTCCAGTACACACTTGATGCTGACTGGCATGTGGATACCGTATTATTGAGTGCGGTTCCTGTAATGGATACATTGGTGATAAGGTGGTTGGTATTACAAAAATTAATATGCACGGGGGTGCAATAGCAATTGGTGAGCGGGTAAACATATATAAACTGTGCGGCCGATGTATCGGCATTGCTTCCACAAGTAGTATAATAGCGATAATATCCTGTATAGGCAACGGCTTTAACCATACTGATAAGTGTATCGCCCGATAGGTCAGTCCAATTAATAGAATCGGAGGACCATTGCCATTGTATGGATTGGCCTATGCCCCAGGAGCCTCCTGTTTTTGCAAAAAAGATATTGATTTTGCTGCACACGCTATCTGTATTAGTGGCAATACTGCCAGCACTGGGTGTACCGCTACAAGTAGATAAAGAATCAATAGTAATAGTATAGCGGTGTGTATTTCCCGAAGTGAAATTGCGGCAATAGCTTGTACTGTCGAATGCTGCTGTGGCGTTACGGGTGCGTATCCGCATTTCTGTTTGGCCAATTGCTGCATTGGTGGGGACCGTAAAAGTAAGTATGCTGGGCACATTTGCAGTATTTGATGCTTTTATCAAAAACCATTCTCTAGCTGAGTCAAATACATAATCGTGGTTGAAATCAATCCATAAGCCCACTTTTTGCTTGGTGGCATTATTGGTGGTTACGCTAATGGAATAGGTATTATAGCCACTGTCGCGGTATAAGGTACAGGTTTGCAAACCTGATGCTGAGAAACTAGTGACGGGGCTGTTGCTTCCACAAGCACTCACACTATTGTATAAGGCAGTGCCTGTAATATTTACCTTGGTAATAATAGATGCCACATTGCAGTTATTGGTGTGCGTGGGTGTGCAATATTGTGCAGTAATTGCTGATGGGGCAAACAATATCGCCACAAATACTAAGGCTTTTACCGAGTTGTAAATGTTCTTCATGTTGGTATAGGGTTGATTTGAAGTGGCTAAGGTAAAACAGTTTTTATAATTTTGGTAATATGTGCAGGATTTTTGGGGGGGTGTAGAAATTCAAGTGATTTATATGTGTACTATTAAAAATGTGTGAAAAATGTAACTTAATATATAAATTATGTAACATATATGGGGTTAATGATGCTGTCCTTTGTCATGTGAAAATGTATTCACAAATAAATAAAAATTAATATAACATAAAAACTACTACAATGAAAAAGCTAACATTATCAATCATTACAACATGTATGTTGTTCACCTTTGTGCCTACACAACTAAAAGCCGAAAAACAAGCTTCGGCTGTTTCAGTTCCTACAACTACAACTAATGAATTAACGGAGGGCAATGCTCTGCTATTAAGGCTAAACGAAATTAAGGAAATGGACAAATCCAAACTTAGTTCGCCTGAAAAGAAACAGTTGCGTACAGAAGTACTGTCTATAAAAGAGCGTCTTAAAAAACACCATGATGGCGTTTTATATATTTCTACTGGAACGGTAATACTTATAATAATATTGTTAATAATATTGTTGTAAGCAAAACCGAAATAATTTTAGAATCAATCAACCTATAATATATAAATAATCATGGGAAATTTACTTTACCTCATTGCCGTTGTGCTGGTAATTGCTTGGCTTATTGGCTTTGTGGGCTATAGTGCCGGAGGGCTTATCCACGTTCTACTTGTTATTGCAATTATTGTAATACTTTTAAGAGTAATACAAGGAAGAAGACCTATTTAAGAATATTCGTATTTATTTATCATTCCAAATGCTATGGTAAATATAATTATCTTAAAATCGCAAATGAAAATATGTGAATAATGTAAATTATTCCAGAATTTTTGTAACACTACTTAAATTAAGCAGACCATCTTTGCAATGTAATAATCCAATTGCAAAATTAATTTATAAATCTGAAAAAAGCACTGTGTACTATATGGTGCTTTCTTTATTATACTTGCCTATATTTTTAAATATTCTGAATTACAAAATAATAGTCCGAATTTGAAATCAATATTTTTTATAACTAAACTTTATGCAAACCGAAAAAGAACTTAATGAAGCAATTCTAAAAATTACGATGAAGATACAGGAGAAATTTCCTGAATTATCGAAATATATAGAAGAGATGCCGGTAACCATACCAGATACCGAAGACCCTGAGATAAATATAAAACACCTAAAGAATTACTACGATTCATTAGAAGCTTTATTGAAAAAATACGATACCAATCACAACGAAACAACAAAATAAATATCAAACTCCCGATAGTTATCGGGATTAAAAAATAAATCAATATATAAACAATGACAACAGCATTATATTTAGGCATTTGTATGGATCATTCAAGTGCACACCTCATGGAATTCAGCCCCGATACCATTGAAACAAAAACCATTGCATCACAATTTACCCACCAGGAAAAAGGAGAAAGCCTAAATAAGGGTGAAAGATTGATGCACAATAAGGAGCAACATCAGCAAGCTGCATATTATAAAAAGCTGGGTGAGGTTATTAAAAATTATTCGGGTGTGATTCTCTTTGGTCCTACAGATGCAAAGGTTGAGCTGTTTAATATTTTAAAAGCAGATCATCATTTCGCAAATATAAAAATTGAAGTTAAACAAACGAATAAAATGACTGAGAACCAGCAGCACGCTTTTGTAAAAGAATATTTTCAATTTAGCAGTATCAATTAAGTTTTAATAATTCACCTACATAAAAATTAAAGCAATATGGAAAATAAGGATGCAAATACTGACCTGCCTAAACAACAGATTGATAAAGAAGATGAAAATAATCTTCCAGGATACCCGTTATATCCTGCAAGCGAAGATATATATAACCAATTACAAAAAGAAGATAATATTGATCCTGATGATATTTCAAAAATGAAATCATCAAATGATACAGACGGGGTAAACAATGAAGGTGAATTTGGCAGCAACTTAGATGTTCCGGGTTCGGAACTGGACGATGCACAAGAAAATATTGGTAACGAAGATGAAGAAAATAACTATTATAGTTTGGGAAGCGATGAACAGAACGATTTGGAAGAAGATAAGTAACATAAAAAAATTAATAAATAAAATATATGAAAATATTAGGAATAATCATTATCGTAATTGGAATAATTATGATAGCGTACACAGGGTTCAATTTCATTACTACCGAAAAAGTGGTTGATGTAGGTTCTGTTCAAATAAACAGAGACGTTAATCATCCTGTTCAATGGTCACCTATCGTTGGTGGGTTGCTGTTGGTTGGAGGTATTATAATAGTTTTATTTACTAAAAAGCCGCGTTAATTTGATATATTATTCACCCCATGTGTGGATGTATTTTCAAAAGGGTATGCACATTAAAATCAATTTAATGTGTGAATTATGTAACATATTATAAATATAATACAACATTTGCAATTTAAAAGGTATTCATATTTGTACCCTAATATATTTATTTAAAATTTAAACAAATGATTAATACTAAAACACCATCAATTATGAAAAAGAAAGTTATTTCAATGGTTATGTGCAGCACTTTGCTCGTAGCCCTATTCTCAGCCTGCAACAGAGACATAACAGGTTGTACCGATTCAAATGCCGATAACTACGCCTCTAAAGCTAACAAGAATGCAGATTGCAGGTATCGATATGCTTCAAATATCGACATTAGCGGTGTATCTTCAACCAGGCCAGATGGTACTGCATGGGATGCTGGGGACAATCCTGATGTAAAAGTAAATTTTGGCAAAAAGAGCAGTTCAGGTTATAGTTATTCAACCAATACCGCCAGTAATGCTTCTTCAAGTTCAACCGTTACTCCCAGTTCGACTGTAAAGTTCAGCAATGAAGATTGGAAATATGAAATTGTGGATGTAGATGCATTGGGCAATGAAGTGATGTCAACAGGCATATTTAATCCCATTACCGATGTAGTAACTGACAATACAATTACAGTTATAAACAATGGTATAACCATTAAATTTAAGTACACGATCCAATAGGGAAGTGTTGTTATACCGAAACTGTATCTGTATTAGGCCAATAAATATTTTTTTGCAAGTGGCCTAAACAGTTACTAGGTCGGCATTACTCCCGACCATTCGGGACTAAAGTTCAAAATAATCCCGATAGCTATCGGGATTATTTTGAACTTTAGTAATGGTATTAGTTTAGAGAAAGAATAGCAATCGGGTCTAATATTTAATATGCCCGTAATGCAGAGAATGCCTCTTTAAGATAGGGGCATTTTTTTTTGAATGAACTTTAACACTTTAATTTATATATATACAATAAAGTGTGAATAATGCAACTTTTTCATAAAGATATGTAACACCTATTATCACAAAGAACCCCACTTTTGTCGTTGTGTAAAAATCATTCACTATTTAACCATATTCAAATGAAACTATTTTTTAAAATTACCTATATCATAGCTTTTTCGACCGCTTCAGTGCTACTTTTTTTTGGCAACTCAGGCTGTTCATCGAAGGGTGAAACAGAAGAACAATTGGCAAATAACATTTCAGCCGTAAGCAACCAAAATATTGAATTAAAAACCAATATGCGTAAACTTTGGGAAGACCATATAATATGGACCCGCCATGTAATACTATGTATAGTGGACGGGCTTCCGGGAAAGGACCAAGCAGTAAAACGCCTGCTTCAAAATCAGGTTGATATTGGTAACGCCATCAAACCATATTATGGAGAAGAGGCGGGAAAGAAACTAACGGAGCTTTTATTCGCACACATTAACATTGCCGCAGAAGTGGTTACAGCAGCAAAAGCTGGAAATACGAATGAACTTGGCAAGATAAATTTAAAATGGCATAAAAACGCGGATGATATCGCTACATTTTTGTGTAAAGCAAATCCCAATTGGGCCTTAGCGAACATGAAAATGATGATGAAAAGCCATCTGGAAATAACAGCCGAAGAAGCAGTACAGCGTATCAAAAAAGATTATGGTGCTGATGTTTTTGTGTATGATAAAATACATAATGAAATTTTAATAATGTCAGATGTTATTGCCAATGGTATTTCCATACAATTTCCAGGAAGAAATAATACCATTGCTACTAATTAAGTAACGAAAATATAATAAAAATCTATTTAATGACTTTGCTCATTTAACTTAAAATAACTATACTAAAATGGAAGATGTTTTTATTGAAGCTACCACACAACGCCCACAAGGCAATCGTGCCATAGATGCAGGATTGGTTACCATAGACCTTCTATTGTTTATTAAACAATTAAAGTATGAAAAAGCTTGGAAAGAAAGTGACCGAAACGCCATCACCGTTTTCAAAACAACAGGTATGTGTATCGTTCTGGTTGGATTGCACAAAGATGCTGAAATGACCAAACATACTGCCGATGGACTTATTAGCGTGCAAGTGCTGGAAGGACAAATGATATTTAATACAGATGAAGAATCCATTAAGTTAAGCAAAGGGCAAATGATTACCTTGCACGAAGGTATTCAACACAGTGTGCTGGCTATTGAGGAAACCATTTTTCTGTTAACAATTACAAGTTCATTGGCGGGGAAATAATGTATATACGAAAATATAATGTTTCAAAAAAAACCTGCATTTTAAGCATTCACAAATATATTAATCTTTAAAAAATAAAAAATCATGAATATCAAAAGAATCTTTGGAGCGATACTTACTATCCTCGGAATAATCGGACTTATTTATACAGCCGTAATATTTGTAAATACCGCTGGTGGTGAGCGAGATGTTAAGGCACTTATCATTTACGGTGTACTCGGCATTATATTCTTTGTGGCGGGCATCGGCTTGGTACGCACAACAAGAGACGAATCCTGATAACACAAGTATAGCAATATTCTGAAACTATGCCTTCGTTAGCAGCAGTAACTATCATTGATTTTCCTTTTAAGGTTGACCAACAGGAAGTGAAGCAATGTGCCAAAGATTTATTTGCACCTTCATTTCCGCAAGTGGAGAGAATGCTGAGTGCTTTTGATAATACAGAAATAAAAACAAGGAATTTTTGTAAGCCGCTTCAATACTATTCTGCCCAGCATACTTTCCAAGAACAAAATGCAGAATATATAAGAATAGCTCTTGAATATTCAGTAAAAGCGATTTTGGCATGTATTGATGAAGCACAAATAAAAAAAGAGGTAATCACGGATATTATTTTTGTTTCAACTACCGGTCTTTCCACCCCGAGTTTAGATGCACTTATCATCAATGAAATGAAACTAGACCCGCATATTAATCGTATCCCTATTTTCGGGTTGGGTTGTGCAGGTGGGGTTGCAGGTTTTTCAAAAGCAAGTATTTTGGCCAAAGCAAATCCCAATGCTGTTGTATTACTTGTTGCTGTGGAGCTGTGTTCTTTAACTTTTTTAAGAAATGATTATAGCAAAAGCAATTTTATAGGATCAAGTTTATTTGCCGATGGCGTGGCAGCCTTCATTATTACCGGAGACAGCCATAAAAACAAAACAAAAAACGCAGTTACTTTTATTGCATCGCAAAGCAAATTGTATTATGATACACTGGATGTAATGGGATGGGAATTTTTAGATAAAGGGTTTAAAGTTTTGTTTTCACAGGATATCCCAACTATTATCCAAAAATATATATATAATGATGTTACTGCTTTTTTAGATAAGCATCAATTGAAACTTCCTGCTATAAAGAATTTTATTTTTCACCCCGGTGGAAAAAAAGTACTCTCTGCATATACAGAAGCATTATGGGTGGAAGGAGATTTCTTGAAAAATACCAGAGAAGTGATGAACGATAACGGCAATATGAGCAGTCCGACAGTGCTATATGTACTTGAAAGATTTTTTACGCAGGGTTTTGATGACGGATACGGATTGATGATGGCGATGGGCCCAGGATTTTCGAGCGAAATGGTATTACTTCAAATGAACAACAACTAAAATGACTTTCAATATTTTTATTTCTTTTATTATACTTTTACGCATTGGGGAATTACTGCTTTCTAAAAGCAACGAAAAATGGCTGCTTCGTTATGGTGCTGTTGAATATGGCAAAAAACATTATCCATTGATTGTGGCACTCCATATTTTATTTTTCATTTCATTGGTATACGAATATACTTCACAACAAACTGTATCATATAATGCTTTTTTCATCGTCATATATATATTCCTCATTGTATTTAAAGTTTGGATTATTTCAACTTTAGGAAAATTTTGGAACACAAAAATTTATCATATATCAGGTATTCCTTCCATAAAAAAAGGACCCTACAAGTATTTTAAACACCCCAATTATATGGTTGTGATTGCTGAAATTGCTGTTATTCCATTGGCTTTTCATTTGTATTATACCGCAATTATTTTTACAATGCTTAATGCGATGGTGTTATATGTTAGAATTAAAGAAGAAGATAGGGTTTTGAGGATATAAGGGAGTCAGGGGGCGGGTCCCGATAGCTATCGGGACTGGATTCGGGGGACATTCGGCAGTAGGTAAAAGATAACTGCCGTCGGCTCTCGTCTTTTGGCCGAGACACGTGAAGCCGGACGGAAATGGACAGACAACTCACAACAGAATGAAAAAAATAATCAAACGTATAGGTATTTTTATTTTTATCTTGCTAGTAATTGCGGGTGGGGTTGTTTTTATTTTCCGTGACCAGATAAAAGCACACTTAATTCCTGAAGTAACACAAATAGGAGACATCGCTATTAGGGTAAAGAACGATACCGCGTATGTAAACTTGAAATTAACGATAAAGAATAAATCTTTCATTAAAATTGAATCCGATAGCATTAAGTACAATGTATCGCTGTTCAACAAAACGTATTTGCAAAGTGAGAAATATATAGGAGTGGTGCTGCCTCCTTATGGAAAAGATACTGTTGATTTTTCTTTAAAAATTCCATACATCGCAATAATAAAGGAATTAAAAGCACAAAGAAAAAAAGGTGACAGTGCCAGTTATGCTATCAATATTTTGCTTCAATATGCCACAGTTTTCAACAAGTCGGAAATTTCTGTAAATAAATCTGCGAAGTTAAAAATACCACAGCCTCCCGAAATAGAAATTGTGGAAATAAAATACAAAAAAATTCGCCTGAAATCAATTATTGCTGAGGCCAAAATAAAAATAATAAATTATAGTCCTGTTAACTTATCCATAAAACATATACAATACTTCATAAACGTTTCAAAGCAAGGAAACCTAACAGGACACTACACCCAACCGATTGTTATTAAACCCCACGAAACAACCGTATTCTTTCTCCCAATTGAGATGCATCCCAAAAACCTAGTAAAGACCATTTTTAATATACTAAGAAATAAAGACAATTATGATTATGTGTTAACTTTGAATGCCACGCTTGAATCGTATGATCCATTGAAACAATCTTTTCATATTGATCTTGTTAAGAATGGGGAAATGGAGTTGAAGAAGTAGGAGGAAGAGTAAATAGTCGTTAGTCGGTTAGTCAGATAGTCGTTAGTCAGATAGTCGTTAGTTACTGCTGGAGATAACTTATAAAATATGTAAAGCATATAAATATTTTATAGAATTATATAACATTTTCTAAATTCAAATACGCACCTTCGTTCCTTAATAAATTCATTGTATAATTATGAAAAATAAATTTGATTTAAAGCTTAAAGATATAGCTTCATTTGCTTATGCGTTTATATTTATCGCTTTGCTAACATCATGCATGGATATGAAACATGGGAAGAAAACAGATATGACTAATAGAGGTGTGGGTGTTGTATGGATTAAACACGACAATTTTTCTCCTGGAAATATTACAGTGCCGGTTAATACAACTGTTACCTGGACCAATAAAGATTTATGGCCCCACACTGTTACAAGCGATGAGGGCTCGTTCGATAGTAAAAAAATTAAACATAAAAAGTCCTACAGCTATAAATTTACTACAAAAGGAATATATAAATATCATTGCTCCATACACGACAAGATGATAGCAAAAGTAATTGTTCAATAAGTGGTTAGTCGGTTAGTCGTTAGTCAGATAGTTGGTGGTTAG
>JAYVCI010000017.1:0-3420 GCA_043750035.1 Chitinophagaceae bacterium | reverse complement strand
AAAACAGGATCAAGGCCTTTTGGACAATGTTCTCCCACTACCAAAAACCGAGTACGTTTATTGTGGATTTATGTAATGTTAATTTTTCGGTTTAATATATAATCGGCTTGTGCAAGGAATGCTGTGTGTAGCCGCGGTATGTTTTTTTATCGAATATCTTTTGGTTGCAAACCCAAAGCCCTATCCAATACGATTGCAAATCGTCTCGGGTTGGTATCTCACGATCACCACGACCCGAGACAATTTATAATCGTATTGTGCAAGGAATGCTGTGTGTAAAGGCAGTATGTTTTTTTATCGAATATCTTTTGGCTGCAAACCACAATCCCTGTGCGAGACGATTGCAAATTGTCTCGGGGTGGGGGGGGTAACACGGCCTAATATTACGTCCCTACGAGACTTTTGTCAGCGGGGACATTGCTCTTCTGCTACCGATATTGCGTCCCTATGGGACTTAAACTATAGTCCCATAGGGACGTAATATCGGTAGAAAAAATAGTGAGTGAAAGGTGAAGTCCTGTAGGGACGTAATATCGAATGTTCCGAACAGTTGTTGTGTTGCCACCAACCTGAACGTAGCAACACTACCCGTCCCAATCAATCACATCATCTTTAACAGGTTCTTTGGGCTTGTCTTTCTTAGGGTTCAGCTTGTCATCGTTCACGTTTTTAAACTCTTTTTTAAACAGCTCTTTCACCTTCTGTTTTTCTTCTTTTATATTTTTCGTGGCTTCTTTTTTAAACCCTTTCTTGTCGTAGCTAAACTTCACATCGGGCGGTACCCCCGTCATGTGCAGATAGAGGTAGATGCCACGCCTGCCTTCATCTATCAGCTCGCCAAACTCGTCACTTGTGTTTTTGGCAGCTCGTTTTTTGAACAGTACTTCGTTTAGTTTTATTTTAATATAATAATCCATATTATTATCAAAGTCATGCTCACCTCTAATGTTAAGGGTGATGGCGTTTGATTGTATATCCATTTGCGGAATATGGATGGTGCCATCGTATATCAAAATATCATTTTCCAGTTTGCTGAATTTTAAATTGCGTAACTCTGCTACATCAATAAACTTGGCCATTTTAAGGACTGGTTCAAAGTTATTCAACTCCCCATTTTCAATAAGCAAATGTCCTTCAGTTTTCATTTTTTTGCTGAGCACATTTAGTTTATCATCAAAGTATATAAATGCCTGCAACCCCTTTATGGTAGCCTTTCCGGCAATTTGTTTGTGGGAGAGAACCGATTGCCCAAAATTGTTAAAGTCTCTAAAAAAATCGCTGATGGATATATTATAGATATTGCCTTTGGTATCTAATAAAAACCCAGCCTCGGTTTTTCTAAAATCCAATGATTCGAAAACTATTTTCCCACCAAATGCATCTGCTTTAATATTTTTTACGGCTACATATTGTTCGCCCATCTGTGCTGTAGCGGTAGCATTTTTAAATACGAGTTTGTTAAAATCAAACTGCTCACAATCGAATTTAATCTTAGCTGAAACCCTTGGGGGCAAGGCAAAAGCACTACTTTGAGAATCGCTGGTGAGGCTACTTATATATACAAAATGCTGCGATGAAAGTACTGCATTCAAATCTAAATTGCCCTTGTTAAATATATAGCCATACCAATTGCCCAATTTTCCTTTAGCATCAAAATCACTTTCATTATAGTATCCGGTTAGTTTATCAATTTCTATATTGTTTTTGTTAAAGGTAAGCAGCCCGTTTAGGTTTTTTACAGAATGGTTTGGTACAGCAAAAGTTAAATTTTTAAAGGTAATTTCTCCTTCTGCCTGCATGTTTTCTTTTGCCGATTTGTTTTTTACTGGTTGATATACAATATTTATATCAGCATCTAGTTTACCACCCATCTTGCTTTTCTCTGTTAGCAAAAACTGTAAATCTGTGGCATCAATTCGGGCTTTCATTTTTGTTTTAATCTGTGGATGGGTAAGCCCTTTTATATATAAATTACCTGCTAGGGTACTTTCATTTATATTGGCAGTAAGCATTGGTATGTGCAATACGCCGCTTTCGGCATCTTTGTTGTTTTCTATGCTATATTCACCTTTTAAGTTGATATTTCTTAATTTGTACTTGTCTTTGTATAATACGCCATGCTGAACACCAAAATTCAATTTCAACCCTGGCGAATTATCCTTATCTGTTCTTCCACTGAGTTTGCAATCAATATAAATATCTCCTTCACTTTTGTACTCGGCTAAATTGAGCGAAAGCCCCAGCAAAGAGGCCAAAGAGGTAATTTTCATTTCCCTGCCTTTCAAAGCAATATCAATAGTTGACTCATTGCCGTAATACAAAACGCCATCAATCCCTGCATTTAATTCGCCCGACAAAATGGAGCTTTTTTGTATGGCAAATGTTTCCTTGTCTAAATTTACGGTGCAATTCAAATGACTTTTAAGCTGCCTATTTTTAAAAATAGGCTTTTTGTCTTTTTGGATTCCGAATTGGTCAATATCGCTTCGTTGTTCAAATACAATTTCATTGTTTCTTATACTACCTGTGGCCATAAGGCTATTGATATGAAAGGTGGTAACCAATTGGTGTTGGGTATGTGTAAAGCCAAAGTTTTTGAGTTCGATATAATTTAACTTTAACCAAAATTTGCTGTCCTGTTGGCTGCTGTCGGCTTTAATGATATCGTAATTATAGTTGCCTTTTGCATCCACAAACCCATCTATGTTTCCACTGTCTAACAGGATGTTGGATATTTGGTAGTTTTGGGTAATTACATCCCACAAATTAAAATTGATATAAGCATCGGCCACACTTAGCAAATTGCCAGGCTCTTGTTTAATATTGTTTACGATACGAACCTGCTTTAGGTGCAAACCAATATTTGGAAATTGCTTGAACATAGAGATTTCAATGGAAGCAATTTCTAATTTCGCAGCTATTCTGTCATTAATCTGGGCAATGGCGTATTCTTTCATGTCTTTGGCAAAATACCACGCCAGTCCATATCCCACCAATGGAAGGGAAAGAACTACAAATAGGATAATCCACAATATTTTCTTGAAACGTTTCAATATATCAATATCAAAACGCAAAAAACGATAATATATTGTAAGTAATGCCTGTATTATAATCAACAGTGGTTTATTAAAGAGCGGGGGAGTGACCTGTATAATAGAATATATAATTCTTTGCCATTTGCCTTGCCTTACGCTACATTTGCAACATGATCGTCGAGATGCATCCCTATCCTTATTACAGTGACAATTTAAAACAAAACGAACCCCTTCATTTCTTTATAGCCAATACCTTCAAGTCATTTCAAAAGGAATTTGATTTGATTGCCGGTAATTTATTTATGGAACCCAAAAAGTTGGAAGAACAGGCTTTTGCTTTGGTGGAGAGTTCATGGGTAGGAATTATGCACAGTGCTATTATCAA
>JAYVCI010000016.1:0-6402 GCA_043750035.1 Chitinophagaceae bacterium | reverse complement strand
TGTTGCCTGTTAGATTTGACAACTTTGCTATCGTCGACGATAGCAAAGTTGTCAAATCTACTACAATGACGTTAATACTATAATACTTGCAAGATAAACGCACTTGGAAAATTTTGTTGCTCATTGGGGCAATCACCTTCGGTTTCTGGAGTTTAGTTTACACCAACAAACTAGTGAGAACACTACAACGTGAAGAAACCAAAAAAATAAAACAATATGCTGAGGCATTAAAACTACAATTAACTATTGATGAAGAAAACCAAGATGCATTTAACTTTATTAAAGACATTATAAAAAACAACGAAACCATTCCTGTTATATATACCGATGCCGAAGATAAATTAATTGACTTCGTAAATATTGATCCCGAAAAAATTAAAGACCCTGCGTATTATAAAGAAAAGATAGCTGACATGCGGGCCACCCATACCCCCATCGTAATTGAATTTGAAGGGATGAAGAATTATATATATTATGAAACTTCTACCATCCTTAACTTGCTTTCTATATACCCTTATGTACAATTAATTATTATATCTTTATTTATTTTTGTAAGTTATTTGGCATTTAATTCATCACGCAAAAGTGAGCAGAACAGAATATGGGTGGGCATGGCCAAAGAGACTGCACACCAACTGGGTACACCAGTTTCCAGCATTATGGCCTGGATTGATTATATAAAAGAATCGCCCAACTCTGATAATACAGAAGTGATAGAAGAACTGCGAAAAGACGTGAGAAGACTGGAACTGATCGTGGACCGTTTTTCAAAAATAGGAAGTGCTCCTGTGCTTACCGAACAGAATATCTATGATATACTGGAACGTGCTATTGACTATCTGGAAAAACGTGTATCGAAGCAGGTAAACTTTAGCATTGTTACTGCCAACGAAAGCCTAATGGTATATGTAAATGTATCACTGTTCGACTGGGTGGTGGAGAATATTTGCAAAAATGCCATTGATGCGATGGATGGAAAAGGCAATATTTTTGTTGATATAAAAGAAGATACCAAATATATTATTATAGATATAAAAGATACCGGCAAAGGCATAGCCAGCAACAAACTAAAAACTGTATTTAACCCAGGCTTCACCACCAAAAAACGCGGCTGGGGCTTGGGTCTCACCCTAAGCAAACGTATTATAGAAAGCTACCACGGCGGGAAGGTTTTTGTGAAAGAATCGGAAGTAAATAAGGGCACTACTTTTAGGATTATGTTGAAGAAGGTGATAGCGTAGATATATTTACACCATGCAACCCTTTTTGTTTTTTTAGGCTCTTACATAAAAATCTAAATTATAATATATGCGTAAATACATCTTAGCCATTTGCTTTTGTAGTCAAATAATAATTTGCAATGCCTTTGATGGCATAAAATTAGGGTTTCAAATAAATCCTTCTTTTACGACCTTGCCTAATGGAGCTGTGCAGTTGTCAGACCCTCACTACCGTAGAGATATTTTAAGCTATACGCCATCGCCTATCAGTTTAATGTTTGGATTAAATGCTAAAGCATCATTTAAAAACAACTTTTCTGTGTATGCTAATCTATTGTTTAGTGGTTCGGGATATTCTAGTTCAGAAAAAGTGAATGTGCCACTTACTACTGGGGAGTTTTATACCAAAGTGAGTTACTGGGTTTTAAAACCACAATTTTTACTTGGGTATAATATAATTCAAAGCAATAATAAACAACTTTGTACTATATATGCTGGCTTGGATGTTAATTTCAATGTGATGTCCCGTATCTTCAATGCTTATACAATCAACACATCAGATACACCCATATTAGAAGTACTCTCTGAAGGTATAACCAAGGAAATATTGAAAATTAACTTTTCGGGAGTAGTGGGTGTTAGAAAAACATACCAAACAGCAAAAAGAACTATTGAATTAGGTATATCCTACCACCATAGTTTTGGATACTCTAATACAATTGAAGGAAATAAGATAATGAACAAATATAGTTCGCATTATATCATATCTCCCAAATTAAATCAAATCAGTTTTGATATCATTTTTTATAGAAAAAATAAAACGCATAAAAAACTTAGGGAATAAAACTTAAGATCTCACCCACCCACACACGTCAATCCAACAGCACTGATTGCAAATCGGCGTGGGTGAATCAGATATATTTTAACACCAACTCCTCAAACTCCTTTTCATCCTCCCCAAAATCAACCTCAACGGGCAAAACCACTATAGGTATTTCTATTATCATATTAAGTGCTTGCAAACGAGCCGCATCTTTAGCTGTAGTAATAATGACTGCACCACCCTCAAAAGCACTTTTATACTTCTGCCCCCACTCTTTTATATCTTCAGCTTTATATATATAATGGTCTGAATATTCTAAATGCTCTATTATATGATAATGTTGCTGCAAATAGGATTTTAAGTAATCGGTATTTGCCAAGCCTGTTAGTAGTATTACATCTTTTATATTGTTAACAGGAGCATTGTTCAAACTATATAACTGACCATATTTATAAGAGCTAAAAAAAACGGTGGCTTTTGAATAGTTATATATCTTTGATTCGATATTTGATTTAGCTTCTGCTGATAAATTTGTGGGGCATTTGCTTACTACCACTATATCGGCCCTGCTTGCACCAACGCTGCTTTCACGCAAGTTCCCTGCGGGCAATATATAATCGTCGTAAAAAAAATCATTATATGAAGTAAGTAATATCTGTAGTTTCGGTTTTACATAACGATGCTGGAAATTGTCATCCAAAATAATTGCATCGGGATTAACAGATTTTATTAGTTCTTCAACTCCGTTAATTCTATTTTCACAAACTGCCACATTTATATTTTCTATATGATTATATAGTTCAAAAGGTTCATCGCCGATATCATAGGAAGTATGCTCTTTGTTGGCCAATATATATCCTTTGCTTTTGCGGCCATAGCCACGGCTTAAGCTAGCTACATCTATATTGTGTTTCTGTAAAAGCTTTGCTATATAAGCCACATGCGGTGTTTTGCCCGTACCTCCAGTATTTAGATTGCCAACACCTATAATAGGAATATCGAACTTCTTTTGTTGAAGTAATCCTATATCAAATAACTTATTGCGTATAGCAGTTATTATATGATATATAATGGAGAAAGGATATAGGAGTATTCGCAGTTTCATTATACATTGGTCACCCTGAGTTTGTTTGTCACCCTGAGTTTATCGAAGGGTAGACAAACAAGGGAGAACTACTTTCAAACGCCGTCTTCGATAAACTCAGACTGACAATAAGGAACTCAGACTGACAGCAATTTACCAAACGAAGGCTTGCGTTTTTCCATAAAAGCGGTAGTCCCTTCTTTAAAATCATCTGTAGAAAAACATTGTCCAAATAGTTCCACCTCTCTTTTAAAGCCAGGTTTGTCTTTTTGGTATTGGGTGTTTACACAGTCAATCACTTTGGCAATTGCCATAGGCGATTTGCTTTTTATCTTGTCTAATATTTCGTGGCACTTAGCAAGTAATTGGTCAGCAGGAACCACATGGTTTACCAAGCCTAATTCTTTTGCTTCAGTTGCTCCAATTACATCGGCAGTCATTAATAATTCTAATGCTTTGCCTTTGCCTAATAGTTGAGCTAATCTTTGAGTTCCAGCATAACCGGGTATAATACCCAAGTTCACTTCTGGTTGTCCGAATTTTGCATTTTCAGCAGCAACTCTTAAGTGACAAGCCATTGCCAATTCGCAACCTCCACCCAATGCGAAACCATTAACGGCAGCAATTACAGGCTTCGAACTATTTTCAATCGCATTAAAAACTTTATGTCCATTCTGTGCCATTTCGGTTCCTTGCTCTACATTAAAATTTGCGAACTCCGAAATATCAGCACCAGCAACAAATGCTTTTGGACCTGCACCAGTTAGTATAATACCAGCTACTTCATCATTCGATTCGGCAGCTTTTATTGCATCGTATATTTCGCGGATAGTTTCTATTGTTAAGGCGTTAAGTTTTGATTCACGGTTAATGGTGATAGTAAGAATGCCTTCGCTTACTTCGGTTAATAAATTATTGTACATTGTATATTGGGATTGTTATTATATATAAGACGCTTATTATGCTGAAATGGTTGCAAGGGCTTTTGTCATCATTACACCAATATTTGCAGGCGACTCCACCACATTGATACCGCACTCGGCCATAATTTTCATTTTGGCAGCAGCAGTATCATCTGCTCCACCTACTATGGCTCCGGCGTGTCCCATGCGTCTTCCCGGAGGAGCTGTTTGGCCAGCGATGAAACCTACTACAGGTTTTGTGCCGTGTGCTTTTATCCACCGTGCTGCATCAGCCTCCATGGTTCCACCAATTTCGCCTATCATTACGATGCCTTCTGTTTCGGGATCTTCCATTAACATTTGTACCGCCTCTTTGGTAGTAGTTCCTATCACTGGGTCTCCACCGATTCCAATAGCTGTACTTATTCCCATTCCTTGTTTTACTATTTGGTCAGCAGCTTCATAAGTTAGCGTTCCTGATTTAGAAACGATACCAATATTGCCTTTCTTAAATACAAAGCCTGGCATAATACCAACCTTCGCTTCTTCCGGGGTAATTATTCCCGGGCAGTTAGGTCCGATTAATCTGCAATCTTTTCCATTCAAATAATTTTTTGCAGTGATCATATCCTGTGTGGGGATGCCTTCTGTAATACAAACGATTACTTTTATTCCTGCTTCAGCAGCTTCCATAATTGCATCGGCAGCAAAAGCCGGGGGCACAAATATAATAGAAACATTGGCTCCTGTTTGGGCCACTGCGTCAGCTACTGTATTAAATACGGGTTTGTCCAAATGCTTGGTTCCGCCTTTGCCGGGTGTTACACCGCCAACTACTTGTGTGCCATACTCAATCATTTGTGTGGCATGGAATGTTCCTTCCCCGCCAGTGAATCCTTGAACTATTACTTTGGAATTTTTATTTACTAAAACGCTCATTTTCTGTTTTGTTGGGTTTATTATAAAAGTGCTGCAATTTAAGGGGTTTAAAGGGTTTTGGCAAAGCAAAATATTTCTGACCTATGTCGTCATTCTGAGCAGGCTTCCTTCGAAGAATCTCAATGAGTGTGTGCTCAGTCATATTGAAAATCCAGAATATAATTTTACACTTAAATAGTTTTTGAATAATGAAAAGTTATAATATGCTTTACTTCCTGCATTTTTGTAGCAAAATCAAATCAATGAAAAAACAGTTACTCTTTTTGGCAATTATACTTTGCCTTGCTACTATTTCTCAGGCTCAAACTATAGGAACTTATAAAAGTTTTTTAAAAGAAACAGCTGCAGCACGCGAACATCCAGTTGATATGATACATACTATTATAGATGTGAAATTCGATTGTGCTAAAGGAGAAGTGATTGGGAAAGTAACACATCAATTTAGGCCGCTTCAAAAACTAGTTGATTCTATATTTTTAGATGCACCTGGAATTGAAATCACAGATTCAAAATTGGCAGGTGAAAAAGTAACTTTCAAATCGAACGAAAAAGGCGTGACCATATATTTTTCTCCCTCACTTCCTTGGGATTTTGATTATACTTTGGAAATATCATACAAGGCAAAACCTGCACGTGGATTATATTTTATTGGCTGGAATGATGAAACAACAGACCAACATAAAAATGAATGGGGCTATGTTCGCAAGCAAATTTGGACACAAGGACAAGGCACAGACAATCGTTATTGGATTCCTTGTTATGATGAACCCAATGATAAAACAGTAACAGAAACTATTATAACATTTGATAAAAAATATCAGGTATTAAGTAACGGTGTATTACAATCGAAAAAAGACAATAAAGACAATACAATTACGTGGCATTATAAGATGAGTCATCCGCATCCTACGTATTTGGTGATGCTTGGTATTGGAGAGTTTGCAGTTAAGCAAGGCAAATCGGCTAAGGCAACTCCAGTTAATTTTTGGTATTATCCTGAGTTTGCTAGCAGGGTTCCATACACTGCTTGTTATACAGAACAGATGGTTGATTTTATGGAAAAAGAATTGATTACGCCTTACCCTTGGGAAAGTTATAGTCAGGTAATGGTTCAGGATTTTTTATATGGTGCGATGGAAAATACTACTGCAACAATTTTCGGTGATTTCTTTTTTGTGGATGGAAAATCGTTTAACGATAGAAACTATATAAATGTGAATATGCACGAATTTACACACCAATGGTTTGGCGATTATATAACCGCTAGAAACTACGCCCACCAATGGTTGCAAGAAAGTTATGCTACACATTATCCCAAATATTTCGAACGTGAATTGTATGGCGAAGATTATTTTCAATGGAAAAGAAAACAAGAAATGGTGAGTGCATTAGATGCATCCAAATCTAATAACAATCCTGTGGCACATACGGGTG
>JAYVCI010000015.1:0-11408 GCA_043750035.1 Chitinophagaceae bacterium | reverse complement strand
CGTCCATTTTTTTTGAAATGATGTCTTGTATTTTTTGCATGCACAAATATACAAAATGTTTTCATATATGTCGCCTATGTTAAGAAATAGTTAGTATATTTATCAATACAATAAGCAATCTCCTTTTCATAATCATATACAATTAATAGTTAAAAGTGCCTTTTTCAGCTTCAAATTTAGTCTTAACAAAGGTTAGAAACTATTTAACACAAATCTAATTAGGTTGAATCCTATCCACCAACAACTTCTTCTGATACAATTGATTATTTGAAATTATTCGTATGGTATATATTCCTTTGGCGAAATTTTGTATATTGATTGTACTTTTACTACCTGTTAACTTTTGCTGATGAACCATTCTACCTATAGCATCATATAATTGCATGAGCGTATTTGCATCAAATATAGTATTCTCGATAATCACTTCTGAATTTGCTGGATTGGGATAAACTGAGAATGTATTATAATCTAAATTTAACACACCAGTATTTACATATATATAAGGGTCTGAAACTTGAATACACCCAAATTTATTAGCAACTTGCACCCTATACATTCCATTTATAGCGGGCTTCAAAAATTGTTGCGTAGCACCAGAAACCACAGTAGTGTCAAGCATCCACTGCCAAGTAAAAGCCGCATTGGTAATCAAACTATCATTACGACTATAAATAATGGGCACTGCAGGTAAGGGCTCAATTTTTACCACTTTACTATCATAAGAATAAGCACATATACTGTCACCTTTTGCCAATATATCAAATATTACAAATCCATTGTCTATATCTGTTTGCGAAGGATTATATATTGTATTACTGTCAGTAGTTGATGCAAAGCTTCCACTTGTAGTTGTAGACCATAATATGCTATTTATATAATTTGATTTCGCTGATATCTGAAATGGTTTCCATTCACATACAGGTATTATAGAATCTATCTTCACTTGTGGACTATTAATCACTATTGCTGTCATCGTATCAGCTTGTGTACATTGATTTGCATTGGTATAAGTATATAATAGTTCATAATTTCCCGAACCCAAATTTTTAGGATTAAACTGTGTCCCTGCTACCCCTTGCCCCATCCAATTCCCGCCTTGCGGACTTCCACTCAAGTTCATAATTCCTCCCTGGGTACATAGTTTAATATCAGCACCTGCATTTACTTGGGGCAATGGAATTACATTTACCTGTATTGTATCTGAACTTGCACAACCATTTTTATCAGTAGCATATAATATATATATTGTGCTTGCTATTGGCTTTGCAAAAGGACCCATTACAGTATCAGAACTTAATCCTTTAGCAGGGACCCATTGAAATTTACTCCCTCCCGAAGCTGTTAGCATTACACTATCTCCATTGCAGAAAGAAGTATCGGAACCAGCAGAAACAACAAGTGCAGGGTTCACTGTAATGTATATATTCTTGGTAATACTATCGGTGCCTATTGCATTTGTAGCAATTAATGTTATCTGATAAGTGCCAGAAGTATCAAACCTAACTGTAACACTTGATTGATTAGAAAATGTAGGATTGGCTCCAGGAATTCTCCATTGCCAACTTGTAGGTTTGTATAATGATTGATCTTTCAATACAATAGAATCACCTGAGCAAATGGCTTGCTTATTCAACCCCAAATTGGCTTGTGGTGGCGGTACCGTATCAATTGGGAAATGATGAAAAGAAAGCACACCCACACCACGCTTGTTGCGTAAGTAGGGACCTTCGTATATATAGGCAACGGTATTGTAATATACATTGGGTAAATAAGTAAGGGTGGTACCATAAGTTGCTTTGTTCAATTTCAAAAGCAGCGAATTTCCACTCATCGAATAGGATTTAATATCTAATACTACACTATCATCCGTATATATATAATCTTTCATAGTTTGACCCAAAGTATCAGAAGGCCAAAGCAAGTTTGCCGTATTGTCAAATACCAAATTGATAGCACTATGCCCGGGCATATAGTATGCTTTTAATATATTTGGGGGATTGATATCTAATGTGTCAGTATAACTATAAAAATCGCGGGCTACCAGCCTGCAAATATTTGTGGCCATTTCATAATAACCATCTAAATAATAATGACAACCATCGTGCTCGTGAATACCCACAGTACTCATCAATTCTACATCGTTATAGGTATTTTTAAATTGCCTATGTGTTTCACGTATTTGACTTTGGTAAAGTCCGCCACATCCTTGGTGAATTTGAAAAACATATACTTTTTTTGCCGAAGGATAATCGCGTTTCCATGAATAGTATAAAGAATCGAAATTTGAGGCATAATTAACATGCGAATTATCGCTATTCGATTCGCCCTGATACCAAAATATACCCTTTACTTTATCAGCCAATTTTGCCTTGCTGAAACGATATAATAACCTGCCATAAGGACAATTAAAATCCAATTTATTTGCAGGTTCCAAATTGTACTCAATGCTAGAACCACCGCTGCCACCATTGATAATGCAGATAGGTATCTTATATTTTTCTTTCAGCAATTGCATCAGCTTTATACCCCACACCCCAACCATTAAAGGTCCGGAATAATTACCACCCTGCCCATCTCCATTGGCAAATCCCCAAAAAGTATCCTTGGCATTGTAATTATTATAATTGTAATTATCTGTTTGTATACCAAATGACCTACAGTATTCATTCGTGTATGTTGCAGCAGTATTTGAGGGATGCGAATTGGATTGCCCATTTATCATATACACATCGCCACATACCAAACTATCGGCACTTTTTATTAGGGTTGCTGTACCATTTTTGTATATATATAAACGTATATTATATTCATACAAACCAGCATATATAGAGGGCGATAAATTAAATAATGCTTTACCTGAATTATATGTTAGTTTTGTTATAATAGATTGGAATGTTTTACTGCTCCTAATTACTCTAACCTCTACACTATCAAACCCCGCACTGTCAATACTTCCAGCTACACAAAGCTTTGCGGAATCATTACTTTCGCGGGCAAAAAATTGCAAACGCGTGGGGAAACAATCAAGGGTAAAAGCTATTTGTGAATGGGCTGTATTCAATACAAAAAAGAAAAGGAGAATACTTAGAGATTTCTTATATAAAAGCATAAATGAATTACGAGTTGTTAAATTGAATTACGAAACTATCTTTTGTTAATTTCAAAGCAAATGTAAGCCAAACAATTTAAGTTAAGAAACAAGAATTTATACTGCCCATTCTATTGCCCCGACTTTCAACTGGGGACTGGGTAAAATTTGGTGTACTGGCAAGATTGCTTGCTTTGTGCAGCGTGTATAATATATTTTTTTTTGCTATACCACATATTCACCCAATGCAATATATTTGACAACGAAAAAAACCACCTACCACATGACCAAAAATTTACTACTTTTTGCCTTGCTCTTAATTTTATGCAGCGGTGCTATTGCTCAAACATCACTCACCATTGAGGGCAGAGTAATACAGGCCGCAACTGCCGAAGGGATTAAAAATGTAACCATTGTCTGTAAGTTTAATGACATGGAAAAAATTACTTTATCGAATGATACGGGTTATTATAAATTTGAGAATATAGACACACCTGCTACACTCATCGTAAATCATTACGGATTCAAACCTTTAGATCGTAAAGTAGATAAAGAATATATATATTTGGTACTTGAAGAAAATACCTATACGCTGAACGATGTAGTAGTAACCGCAGGGAAAACATCACAAAAAATTACCGATGTTACTGTGTCCATGTCCACCTTAAAACCTAAACTTATTGAAAACACCAATTCATTTAAAATGGATGCGGCTGTAGAAAATATACCCGGGGTTAATATTGTATTTGGGCAAGCCAATATTCGTGGCGGCAGCGGTTTTAGTTATGGTACAGGTAGCCGTGTGCTGATGATGTTGGACGATATGCCCATGCTAAGTGCCGATGCTGCGGATATAAAATGGGATGCAATGCCGGTTGAAAATATAAAACAGGTGGAGATCGTAAAAGGTGCTTCTTCTGCCTTGTTTGGATCGGGGGCTATGGGCGGGGTTATCAATATCCGCACGGCTGAGCCCAGCAAAGTCCCTTTCACAAAAGTAAATGTATTTACGGGTGTTTATGATAATCCTTCAAACCCTAATTATAAAATATTCAAGCAACGCCATTATACCAGTGGAATTAATGTATTTCATTCGCAAACCAATAAAAACACGGGGATAACCTTTGCTATATATAGTTTGCGAGATGATGGTTATCGCCAATTTGAAGAAGCGAATAACAAAAGATTGAGCTTTGGATTAAAACAAAAATTTACAAAAGTGCCAGGCTTACAAGTGGGTGTTTACGCATCCTTTTTTTCTGCACAGGTAGGGAATTTCCTGTTTTGGAAACAGGCCGATTCTCCTTTTATAGCTGCCCAAAATACAGCCAGTAATATGATAAACAAACGATATAATATTGACCCTTATATAGAATATTCTGTTCCTAAAGTTTATAAGATTATTTTAAGAAGCAGAATCTATGTTACCGATAATAATAACTACAGTGCCGATAAATACGATACCGTCGGCATTCATACCAAAGCCACGCTGGCCTACAATGAATTTCAGTATCAGAAATATTACAATAACCCTGATAAGCATTTTAAATCAACACTTACCGCAGGGGCTGTATATACTGTTAACATCATAAAAAGTGACAGCCTGTACCAGGACCACAAAGGATATAATGCCGCGGCTTATTTGCAAGTGGACGGAAAGATGGGCAAGCTAAATTTCTCGGCGGGGATTCGCTATGAGCAAAACCAAATTGACGATAGAAAATCTGAGGGATTGCCTGTATATCGTTTGGGGTTAAACCGTCCAATAGCAAAATATACATTTATGAGGGCAAGCTATGGCACAGCGTATCGTTTCCCATCGGTGGCCGAAAGATATATAAATACCTCAACAGGCGGATTAGTAAGGGTTTTGCCCAATCCGAATGTAAAAAGCGAAACAGGACAAAGTTCAGAAATAGGCATAAAGCAAGGCATAAAAATTGGCAAATGGATGGGCTATGCAGATGTGGCTGCATTTTGGAACCAATATAACAATATGGTTGACTTTATGTATGTGCCGGATCCAATATATTTTCTTGCTTTTCAAACACAAAACACTGCCAAAAAAGCCAGAATTACGGGCATTGATGCATCTATTGGTGGCGAGGGCAATATAAAAAATGTGAATGTTATACTATTGGCTGGATATACTTATATAGAACCTGTATATGTGGACTCTATATTCACTGATTCTGTTAAAAAAATTGAACCCAATTATAAATATTTACATAGTAGGTTTCGTCACACGTGGAAAGTAAATGCCGACATTGAATATAAAGCATTTTCTGCTGGCTTTACTTTCAAATTCAATAGCTATATGTTACGCGTTAACGATTTCCTTGAATCAGATCTAATTATACCAGGGTCGAAGGCATATAGGCAGTCGCATAACAATGGGTATAGTTTGTGGGATTTTAGGATAGGTTATACCCTCAAAAAACACAAGTTCTCGTTCGTAATAAAAAACTTGGGGAACACAGAATATATATATTACCTGGGCAATATGGGTGCTCCGCGTAGTTTTACCTTGCAGTATTTGTTTAAAATATAAGGCTGTTCTCTGACCCCCTAAATCCCCCGAAGGGGGACTTTACACTTCGTGTACTTATATTTGCACTATTATAAAATCTATCGTTATGAAAAAACTTGTATATATAATTGCAATCTTATTTTCTGTAAACTCTGCATTTGCACAATTGCACAAATTAAAGACAGGTAACGAACGACCCACATTCCAATACCAAACAGTTGATGGCAGATTAGCTTCGGAGCAACATCCGAAAGCCATTATCAACAATATCAGTTCCATAACAAATGCTAGTCTTAAGGTTAGCTACGACCCCAATAGCCATTTGGCCATTAAAATAGAAGGCAGGTATATGCTTTCCTCAACATCTGAGAGCCCGATATCTGAATATATGGAGAAAATAAAGTCTGTATTACAAATACAAAACAGTGCGGAACTTAAAATATCAAAACCCGAAAAAGACAATATTACCGGGCAGTCATTTTATCATATCACACAAATATATAAAGGTGTGCCCGTGCATGGCAGCGATTGGATAGTGGTAACACGCAATAATTACGTGCAGGTATGTATGGGCCGCATGTACCCCTCTCCTTTGGGAATAGCCGCAGTGCCCTTGCTTACTAAAGAACAGGCAATACTAATGGCCAACAAAAAACTATCTGACATTACCACGCTTCAAACTTGGACTCCTGAACAAATCAACATATTTGGAAAGAATATACCTGAAGTAAAATTGGAGATATATTATAATGAATTATTAAAGCCCACACTTGCATATCATATAAGTATCAGACCCAATTTAATGGAAAGATATATTATAGTACTGGATGCCAACACAGGCGAAACTTTGGACCAATACAACCATACCTGCAGTGCAAATGGCCCAAGGACGGCAACCATGAATGACCTTAACAACAAGCAACGCACCATCAATACTTATGAATACAATGGTTCATTTTATGCCATCAATGCCAATGAGCCCATGTTCAACTCAGCACAATCGCAGTTTCCTGACGACCCCGAAGGCGTGATATGGACTTTGGATGCTAACAATACAAGCGGCTCAGGCATTGCACAAATAAAATTCTCGAACAATACCTCATGGAGTACCAAAACCGTATCGGCACATTACAATGCCAAAGTGTGTTACGACTATTATAAAAACATACATGGCCGCAACAGCATTAATGGTACCGGCGGCAATATTATTAGTATAATTAATGTGAGCGAAAACAGTGGCGGCGGAATGGACAATGCCTATTGGAACGGACAAGCGATGTTTTATGGCAATGGCAAAGTGGCGTTTAAACCCCTAGCTGGTGCAATAGATGTGGCAGGGCACGAAATGACCCACGGGGTGGTGGAGAAAACTGCCAATCTGGAATACAAATCGCAAAGTGGGGCGGTAAACGAATCAATGGCAGATATATTTGGGGCTATGATAGAAGGCGTTAACTGGCAAATGGGTGAAGATGTGGTAAAAACTGCCTATTTCCCATCGGGTGCTTTGCGTGACCTGAGCAATCCGCACAATGGCGGAAACAGTCTTAACGATAATGGTTGGCAACCCGCTATTATGAAAGAGTACTATGCAGGCACTAGCGACAATGGAGGTGTACATATCAATTCAGGCATTCCCAACCATGCCTATTACCTTTTTGCCACAAGTATTACAAAAGCCAAAGCCGAAAAAGTATATTATAGAGCCCTGAGCAAATACCTCACCGCCACTTCCAAGTTTTTAGATTTGCGTTATGCTGTGGTACAAAGCTGTAAAGATTTATATAGTACTACCGAAGAGAATGCCGCCAAAGCAGCCTTCGATGCTGTACAAATATATGACCCCAATGCGGGCAGCGGCGGCAGCGGCAATACCACTGGTGTTGACCTACCCACCAACCCTGGAACAGACTATATAATAAGCTATGATGTGAATTATGGCGGCACTAATAACCGCTGGTACAAATCGACCACCACGCCCAATAACTTTCAGGCCATGACCACCACCGATACCAAACAACCCATGTCAGTTACTGATGATGGATCGGCAGGATATTTTATTGGTTGGGATAGCAAAATGCACAAGATTACGACTACTACCTTTAGCGAAACTATTGCCCAAAACCAAAGTATATGGGACAATGTAGCCATATCGAAAGACGGGAATAAAATTGCTGCTGTTACCAGTTCTATTGACAGCAGTATATGGGTATATGATGGCAGCAACTGGACACGTTTTTATTTATACAATCCCACTACTGGGCAGGGGCAAACTTCCGCAGGTGTATTATATGCAGGTGCTTTGGAATGGGACTATACCGGCGAATCTGTGATATATGATGCTTATAATGAAATACCCAACAATGGGGGAAGTGGCATCAATTACTGGGATGTGGGCATGATAAAAGTGTGGGACAATAAGAAAAATGCTATTGGGAGCGGTACCATACAAAAAGTATTCAACAGCCTTCCTACAGATGTGAGTATTGGCAACCCCGCCATCAGCAAAAATTCACCCTATATTGTAGCTTTCGATTATATAGATAATTCTGGCACTACCACACAATATGCATTAATTGCTTCGAATCTTATTACCCAAAAAGTAGCCACCGTGTTTACCAACTCCATGCTTTCGTACCCCAATTATTCTAAAACAGATAATAAAATACTGTTCACCACACAGAACACAAATGGTGACACTGTATTGGCTACCATTGATGTAAACACTGACAAGATTACACCCAAAACTGGTACAGAAGTAGCAATGATAAAAGACGCCAAATGGGGTATATGGATATCCCAAGGCACACGCAAACTATTGAACGGCAACAAAGATTTACTCGAATTCAAATTTCTGGGCATCACTCCGCAAATTACTGCCACTATCAGCGGCACAAATGTTACCGCTACCATACCATCAGGCGTGGACATGAGCACCCTTGTGCCCACATTTAAAATATCACCCCTTGCTACTGCTTTTGTATCCACTACAGAGCAAGTGAGCGGGGCAATATCCAACAATTTCAATAATACCGTAACTTATATTATACAAGCCCAAGATGGTACTACTAAGAATTATACTGTTAAGCTGCAACAACCTATAGGAATTGCCGGTATAGAAACAAATAACAATATACAATTGTGGCCAAACCCCAGCACAGGAATTGTTACTTTAAATACAATACCGCACAGCCAAATAACAGTATATAGTTTAATGGGCAAACAAGTGTGCCAATATTATACAAAAAACAGCTCTACTATTTTAAACCTTTCTCATTTGCCCAATGGTATATATATAGTAAATAATCAAACGGACGACAATACGGTGAATATAAAATTAGTAATAGAACGATAGTTTTATGTTAAATGATAAAGTATTCAAAAAGTTATCATTTTTAATCTTTTGTATATTTGTATTTGCTGGAACGCGGGCACAAAACCCACCTCAATTTTCTGGAACCTACGCCGCAGTTTCTATTATATATAAAGGTGATTCCTTGTCGCTGAAATCATATATTAAAAAGCTGAAGGAGGCAAGCAATACTAAGGCTCCGAAAGATTTTGGTTTAACCTTAAACTTTTTGCCCAATAATAAAGTAGCCGTTTTATTATATCAATATAGCGATAAAGACAGCTCAATAATACAAGACACGGTAGGCTATAAAATTAAAGAAAACAAGGTATGCCTAATGGAATCGAAAAAGGTGGGGGAGCATAGTTGTTTGGATATTATAGATGCGAATACTTTTTGTATTCCATTCCCCTCATTGGGGAATTCGAAATGCTATTTGCGGAGGAAGGGGTAATATTATTTCTGGTTTTTATCATGTATTACATTTTTTTTAACATTAGAAGTTAAAAAAGTGTGAAATATGTAAATTAAACATAAAACTATGTAACATCCATCATTCTAAATCTGCATAATCTTGCAACTTAAATATATAAATAAAATATTATGCGTACAATTAAAAACAGCATTTTTTGCATATTAATCCTAGCTACTTTAGGAAATGGTTGCACCACTATGAACCGCACAAAAAAAGGAGCGGCAATAGGCACAGTTGGAGGTGGGGCAATTGGTGCAGTGGTCGGGAGGGCTTCTGGCAACACGGCTCTTGGAGCTATTATAGGTGCCGCAGTTGGCGGAGTAGCGGGTGCAGTAATTGGTACCAAAATGGACAGACAGGCCGAAGAAATCAAAAACACCGTTCCGGGTGCGAAAGTATACCGTGTGGGCGAGGGGATTATAGTAGAATTTAATGATAAAATTCTATTTGGATTCGACAAATCTGACCTGTCAGAAGGTGCAACAGTCAACTTGGACAAATTGGTAACTGTACTTGGAAACTATCCTGAAACAAATATAGAAATACAAGGCCATACTGACAATACCGGAACCGATCAGTACAATATGGATTTATCGAAACGCCGTGCTTCATCAGTAAGTTATTATATAAACCAAAAAGGAGTAGCTTCTGGACGCATAAGTACAAAAGGGTATGGCGAATCGGCTCCAAATTACTCGAATGAAACCGAGGAAGGCAGGGCACAAAACCGCAGGGTCGAATTCTTGATTACAGCGAATGCAAAAATGCGGGCTGATGCTAAAAAAGAAGCTGAAAGAAAGTAAAATTTAAAATCATAAAAATACCCATTTAAAAATATAATACAATGACACAGAAAATATTACTTTCGACCCTCATGTTGTTATTCGGCTTCAATGCCATGACACAGGATTTAACAAAACCACCTATGGGGCCATACTCTATAGGCATATATGGCGGTGTTAATTTTCAGAATATAAACGGGAAAGATGCAAGTGGAAGCACACTTGAGAACTCCCTTACCACTAAATTTAATTTTGGGATCAATCAGGAAATACCTGTAGCCCCAGAGTTTTTTATACAGATTGGATTACAATATATAGGCAAGGGTGCCACAGAAAATTTGATGTATAACAGCAAACCACTGACACGAAAAGTGGGCATAAATTATATCGAAATGCCTATAAATTTCCTTTATAAACCATTGGTAGGAAAAGGCCATGTTTTATTTGGTTTTGGCCCTTACGTTGGTTATGGATTTATGGGTAAGGCAAAAATTACCAGTGATAATTATAACGGAGACCAGAATATTAAATTTGCAAACACAGTATCGTTAGCTGACCCAAACAACCCCACAACTGGTGTATATTTTAAACGCCTCGATGTTGGTGCAAATATATTTGTAGGGTATGAGTTTGCCAATAATATAACCCTCACATTTACCTCACAGTTAGGATTGATTAATATAAATCCGAAAAACAATACGCTGCCCAATAGCAAAATTGCCAATAAAAATACAGGGTTTGGACTGACCTTGGGATATAGGTTTTGATAAGGTTTAGGCTTTAATGTATAATTTTCTCATCTATCAGAAAAAGGGAATAGATTGCTTAAACCTTGTGAAATAAAAAAAATCTCCTTTTGCTTTTTCTTAAACTCGATAGAATAAAAATTAAATTGACTCTCCGAAATATTATACATTAGGTTTACAAATTAATAACTAAAACTCCAAATTAAAAGCATTATTTTCCCAAAATTAATCTTGACCCACTTAATTTGAGCTTCTTCCATATAGTTTACCAACCACTTTTCCGCTCTTTTCAAAATCAATATTCTGCATAATGCACCAAAAACTTATATGGCGAACTCTGATTTGCATAGAAACTTGCCGAAGAATATATATAATCTTCGGGCAAAATACATAAGCCAGCTTTGGTAGGATTCGAATGTATATCGTTGCGCTGCG
>JAYVCI010000014.1:0-21540 GCA_043750035.1 Chitinophagaceae bacterium | reverse complement strand
CGTCTGTTGCGTCCCTAAAGGGACTTGGCATGTATGGGGTCAGCTTTTTTATCAATATCGCGTCCCTACAGGACTATTATATATAATGAAAGATACTTTTATAAGTCCCAGAGGGCAACGCTGTTAAGTTAAGGAAATAGCATTTTCTATTGCCCTGCCCTTCAGGGCGGGGCCTATATATATATTAATGTATTGGCTTTAGCCTCAAAAAACAATGTGGCTAAAGCCGGATGCTTATTCCAATTAATCCGTTGGCTGAAGCCAACGGCAATAGATAATCCTTAACTTAACAGCATTGCCCAGAGGGACGATTCGCCGCGGCGAATTGGTAAAAGAGAAGAGATATATAAAGCTCAAGTCCCTTTAGGGACGCAACATTACATGAAGCCAAAATTTCCCGAATGGTTATGGAGTATGACTCAACCCCACCTCCGCTACTTTATGTCTTCTGCTGGATCACTATTAACAAAGGAATAACTCATAATCCCTTCTCAATATCATCAATTGTTTTATCAAAATCAACAACATCATCTGGATTCTTATAATAGTCACTTAGTCTTTCATCAATAATTTGCTTTTGCCATGGAGCTAATTCCCCAACATTTTCTACTTCCTCTTTTTGTAAATCGGAATACTTTAATTTTAGCGTTTGCCACTCGTCAATAGGTATATAAACACCTGTAGTATTTCCTCTGTTATCATGAATGAATTGTAGTGTCATAGTTTTATTGTTTATTCTGTATTTGCAAATTTACGAAGCTTATTTGATAAAATAAAATTTAACTTTACTTCGATTGAGTACCGATAGCTATCAGTAGCTTCGTCACCCAACCCGCAAGAATATACCGTTTAACTGGCATTGCGTCCCGACTTACTCGGGATGCAATCACAGTCAATTCACTTATATATACTTTGATTGCAAATCGGCGTGACCCCGGTTTCGTGAAATAAAGCTGTTCAATAAAATCAACAGTCATCAAGGATTTCGTACAGCTATGAATAGGATTCAGGCGGGGTGAGGTGATATATGACTAAAATCATTCAAAACAGGAGAGCAGCATCATTATTCAAGAATGTTTTTTGGTGTCTTTTTGCAGCATAAATAATTTTATAGAAAAGCAATGAAAAAATTCAGAATCAACCCCTTTTATCTAATTTGGGGGTTAGTAATTATTACCCTTATTGTGGTGCTATTAAGTGTAGCCACATCAGGTGTATGCGACACAATGGACTTGACCCTAATAACATTAACTATTTTGGCAGGATTTTGTCCATTATATATTGTACTTGGACTCAATATGAAAGCAACAGAAGCTGCAAGCTAGCAAAAAACAGCAACGCTAAAACATGACAAAAGTCATTAGAGAAACTGAATCGAGTCATTTTTATGTGGTGGTTTTTGCCGTCATTTTGTATCATTAAAATTAAACTATAATAATGATGAAACAAAACATGAGCAACCCTGACCACGGTATTAGAGCTTTAATAGTTATCACCTTGGTTGTAATTTTCTTTAGCGGAGTCCTACCCGGTGTTTGGGCTATTATTGATTTAGCTGCTGCTATTATTTTATTTTCAACTATTGTATTGGGCTTTTGTCCTATTTACAAAGTTTTGGGAATTAGCACCAAACCAAAGGAAAACCTACAAAGTAAAACGCAGTTGCATTAAGAAATTGGTAAGGGCGTTGGGGTAATAACTATTATAATATTGCCTTTGGCCATTTAGTGCTGATGCATACGTGTAACCATTGGTGGTATAGGCAGCATTGGTAATATTATTTGCCAAAAAACTTATATCAATTTGTTTGAACATTTTTGTTCTAATGGTATAGTTTATTTGTAAATCAATAACCAATGAAGGATCTATACTTTGCAATTTATTTTGGGTATTATCCAAATACTGACGTGATATATATTTAGTAGAAACCGCAAATTGTAAATCTTTTATAGGGTTATATCTTAATTGTGCATATCCAGTAACGGCTGGCGATAAGGCAATGTCAACCGTACTATATTTTTTGTTGAAATTGTTTCCAAGATAATTACCTGTTGCACTATCATAATTGTCTAAATATTCACTGTAGTTTTTAATTTTATTTTGGCTGAGCGTGATATTGCCATATGCTGTAATAAATTTATTAAACTGATAAGTGGCTTCGATTTCAATGCCTGCTCTATAACTTACAGGAACATTAATACGGTTATAGGCTCCTACATCATTTACACTACCATCGTTCACCAATTGGTTTTTATAATACATATAATATAAGTTTGTATTAACGGTTAAATCAGCAGTATGATAATTCCATCCCATCTCTGCATCCTGCATCATTTCTGGTTTTGGCAAACTTTTATTCGAAGATAGAATAATATCGCTACGCACAGGTTCGCGGTGAGAAATACCATAATATATATTTAATTTGTTTTTCTTGTTCAATTCATAATTAAGTCCAGCTTTGGGGTTAAAAAAACTATAGGGGAGTTGATGCTTGTAATCTACTAGTGTTCCATAATTATCATCATTCCCTTTTAGTTTATAATTAATTATACGATATTGCACATCTACAAAATAATTTAATTTAGAATTAATTTTATTATAATACTTTGCAAAAACACTGGCTTCATTTTTTGTTGATTTTCCTTTATAATATTGTTGGTTAATTTCGCTGTTGCCCGCATTCCTTGCCCAAATTACTTCACCATAATTTTTACCAGCGTATTGTGATACCTGCATACCCAAAGTAAGGTTTTTAAATTGTGCATTAACAATAGCACCATAATAATCATTGTCCAGCCAACGGCGGCGTATCAAATCGGAATTGGTGGTTTTACCACTATCCGCAACAATGCCATAATTTGCTAGTGGAGCATTGGTTTTATATTCTTCATAAAAGCCAAATCCTTTGGTATAAAACAGGGCAGTATTAAAAATAAATTTGTTTAATTTTTTTGTATAAAAAGCCTGATAATAGTTTTGCTGATAATTATCATTCTGGTTTTTATAGGTAAATTCATTGTAAATCCGGTTGGGCGGTGTTGCTGCATCACCTTTTAATATATATTCGGGCACACCGTTCCATGCCTGTCCTGTTATTTCTTTACCCGAGAAATGTATCAGTTTGAATAAAGTATTATTTTTATTATAGGTAGCTTGTATATAATATGATTTCAAATCGGCCTTGCTACGCAATACATAACCATCAGAGTTTATCATGGACAAACGGCCATCCACCGTCCAATTGTTAATTTTTCCTGAACCAAAATTTATATTATATTTTTGATTGAATCTGTTTTTATTAGCTGCCACAAACCCGTTTTTCTCAGGCAGAATATACCCAAACGAAGTGGCGAAATTTGTGTACGACTTATCCGATTGGTCCATCGTTTTCAGATTGATACTAGCCCCAAAAGCTGCATTGCCATTGGTGCTGTTACCCACGCCGCGTTGCACTTGTATATTATTGGTACCCGAAGCAAAATCAGGCAAGTTTACCCAATACATCCCGTGGCTTTCAGCATCGTTGATAGGCACGCCATTGATGGTAACATTGATACGGGTGGCATCCACACCCCTAATTCGGATGCCTGTATAACCAAAACCATTGCCCGCATCGCTGGTAATTACGGTTGAGGGTGTGCGGTTGAGCAGGTAAGGCAAATCACGCCCTGTGTTGTTGGCATCAATTTCCTTTTTGCTTATCAAAGTATTTGAAGGATTGGCCTTTGCCCGTGTGGCATTCACATTAAACTCGTCCAAAGTTAAGGCTGTGTCTGTTTGGGCAAAAGCATAGTTTGCAGTTAAACAAAGTAGTAAAATGTATATTTTTTTCATGTCCGTTTTTATTACGGAGCGTCACAAAAAAAGTGAGAAACACACAGAAACCAACAAAGATTTCTGTCTCTTTTCCCTTCGCAGGTACTAGCCTGAGCAGGTTATGAGGGTGTGATCTCAGTCCATTTTGTGGACACCCCTAAAGATTAATTGACTGCAATATTAAGGAAAAAAACAATACCCACATTAAATTTTATTTTCATAATATTGCAAACTAGTATCAGGTATCAAGTAGGTATCCAATTCGCTGTGCGAATTGGGGAATTATAGGCGAAAGCTGGTAACTTTATACTTTATACTATTCCTCGTCTTCCGCAAAAGTTAATACCATGCCATTATTATCTTGTATGGTAAATTCAGTGGCACCGTAAAATGTTTTTTCGAGACCTTTTAATACTTTGGCAAAATGTTTTATTTCTTCAAAAAATGTTCGAATATTTTTGGTTCGTATATATAATAATAAGGGGCCGCTATTTTGGTCTCTGCTAATTTCGGGCATTTCTGTACCCAGGCTTTCATAAGTTTGGAACATGAAGCTGATTTCGCCGCAGGTCATCATTACCCAAGCGTAGTCGCCGCTTTCAGGAACCGAGGTTGTGATTTGGAAACCGAGTTTCTGATAGAACGCAATTGTGGCAGGCATATCATTCACAAAAATATTGGGAGCTAGGCTTTGCATGGGGCAAATATAATTACGAATGGGGAATTGAGGATGATGCTATATCAAAACTCAATCACCATGCCTATGCCAGGTGTGCGGGTAGCATTGGTGGCGTTAATGATAATTGGTACAGCTTTTAAAGGATCCAACGTGGAAGCGGGAACAGATTGTCCATCAACCGTTATATAGTTTTTGGGATTTGCAGGGTCACGCCTGAAAGTATAATTGGGTTGAGATGGATTATTTCTTCCAGTTGCATTTTGTACTTCAAGGAAAACGTCCAAGGCCCATTTTTTAAAGTTCCACTTTTTGTCAACCCGAATATCGATAGCAAAATAAGGTTTGAAACGAAGGGCATTAAAGTGGGCATAATCCAGATATCCTTCACCATTGTTTATATAATAGTATCTCGATTTTAATGTGTCATAAGCAGTATAGGGCGATGAACCTAAAAACCTAAAGCGTGTGCCTATTTCTAAATTATTTTTAAATTTGTACCCACCCGTAAAAGTCGCCAAATGCCGATTGTCCCAAGCTGAGGGAATGTATATAGATGCGTTGGGGCCAGTAAATTCGCTTTTGTAAAATGTATAACTTAGTATCCCATAAAAATTTTTGGTAAGTTTGCGTTGCAAGCAAAATTCTATTCCATAACTGCGGCCTTTGCCTATGGTTTGCGTAAGTTCGTTTCCTATAAAACCAAAATTACCACCAAGGTTTGCGTATGATATCCCTTTGTTAATAGAAACAGGATAGTTATTATATATTTTATAAAATCCTTCGAGAGTAATTCGCAATGCACCTTTTACATATTCTATGCCTGTAGTAATATGGTTGCTGATAATATAATCTACATTTTTATTGGCTAAATTATTATTGCTGTCTACATAACCTAAAATAGTATAAGATGGTATTTTTGAATAGCGGCCCATGGATGCATTTATATTAAATCGTTTGTTCAGTACATAAGTTGCTGACAAGCGTGGCGACAGAGCTTTAAGCGGTTTCATGCCATTGTTGGTAAAAGTATTCATGTCAGTACGTATGCCGCCTGATAAATTAAATCTATTGCTGAAAAAGCTACGAGAGGCATTTCCAAATAAACCAAATTTTACAAAATTGACCGATTTGTCAGATGCTATGTTTATATAACTATTGCTAGAAGCTATATATAGTTTTTGGAAATAATTATTATCATATTTACAAAAAGCTAAATTTGCTCCTGTGCTCAGTTTCCACTTGCCAATATATTTGTTCAAATCGAAACGAAGTTTGTGCTCCCACTCATAACTTTTTAATTTCAATCTAAGTTTTTGCTCATCACTTTCATCATTGTCTTCATATTTGGTGATGCCATTTCGCAATACATTTGAACTAAGCACCAAATTGAAGTAACCTCGAGAAATCAAGTGTTTCCATGATATGCCTCCTGTAGCTGAATATTGTGTAAACCTTGCAACAGAGTTTAATATATATAAATTATTTTGAGTAGTAATTGAAGTGTCCGTAGGGTCAACTTTGGGTGGATTGAAATCGAAATTGTCAATGGCATTTAATCCCAATATATTAATCTCATCGTTTTTAGTAGGTTTATAAGTTAGTTTATATTGGTAATCCCAATAGTTTGGCAAGAAGGGAAGTTTAATAAGTTTGAATAAAGTTTGCAAATACGAACGACGAGCAGAAACTATATAACTCCATTTTTTACTTTTACCCAAAGGCCCTTCCAGCGTAAGTGCAGCCTCACTAGCACCCAATCTGAAATTGCCTTGCGTACGTTCTAAGTTTCCCGTTTTTTGCCTGAACTGTAATACACCGCTTAAGGGGTTATCATACTTTGCATTAAAAGCACTGGTGCTTAACGTAACCTCATCAATAAAAGCAACATTGAGCATACCTACGGGCCCGCCGCCACTACCTTGTGTAGCAAAGTGGTTAATATTTGGCACTTCCATTCCATCCAAATAATATACAGTTTCATTGGGTGCTCCACCACGTATCACCAAATCATTTCTGAAGCCTACAGAGCCGCTCACGCCTGGTAAACTTTGAGCTACTTTCACAATATCAAAATTGGCTCCCGGGAAAGATTTTACTTCTTGGGCACTTAAGCTTTGTGTTGAAAGTGGCGTTTCTATTTGTTTGACAAAAGTTTTTTTCTTTGCTTTAATATTTGCAGCGTCTAATACTTTCTCTTCGGCATCCAAATATATATTTATCGTGTTAATATTTCCTGAGGTAACTAATATATTATACAATTCTTTGGTAGTATACCCAATTAGTGAAATTTGTAAAGTATATGTCCCCGGTATTATCTTATCGAGTAAATAATATCCATTGGTGTCGCTATACGATTGTAGTTTGGTATTAACAATTGCAATTTCTGCAGATATGAGGTTTTGCTGGGTTTTGGAATCTTTTATTATACCCGTTATTTTTCCATTTTGGGCATGAACGCTTATAATAGAAATGAAAAATGTAAAAGAAAAACAGAACCTGGAGTTGTATTTTTTTGCCATAGTTTATTTTAACAAGCAAATTTTACTTGTATAGATTTATAAAATTAAAAATATAGTTTAAGTTAAAAAGTATGTCATATCAACTTACTTTTTGTTCTTGTCCATTTGTTCCATAAGGTCGTCTAAGTCCTTTACCCAGTTCATTCCTGCTGGTAAATGTTCTTTTAGCCCATCACACATTTTACCCGCAATATATATTTGCTTGTTTTTCCAAAGGGCAGCGGTATGCTCTATAAAAGAAGGCATTTCATCGATGGTAGAACAAGCTGTTACGGTTAAAAAAACCACATCGGGATTATATAACTCGAATACTTGTACAATATCTTCTTCAGGTGTATTCTGGCCTAGATATATAGTTTGGTGACCACGACAACGCAGCACATAGTTGGCAAATAACAAACCTATTTCGTGCGATTCGCCCTCGGGCAGGTATAGTAGAAATTTGAGTGAATCTTGTCCATACTTTGGCACTTGCCCTTCAATGGCAACATATAGTTTTTGTTTGATAAGGTTGCTCACAAAATGCTCATGTGCTGGGTGTACGGTTCCTGTCATCCAAAGCATGCCCAAATGCCTGAGAAAAGGGAATAATACTTTTATAATTGTTTGTTCAAAACCGAATTGTAATATTTGGGTATTGAGCAGTCGGTTAAATGTTTGCTCGTCCAGTTCCAGCATGGCAGATACAAGTCCCATAATTTGATTGGGGACCGATACACTTTGCTCGGTAATTTCACGTACCTTCCCATCCACATCGGCACGGCACATGCAAGCAGCTTTCGATATACGGTAGCCATTATTGAGCAGTATAGAAATGCCCAGTAATTGTTTAAGGTCGGCATCATCATAATATCTGATATTGGTATCGGTACGCTTGGGCGTTAATATATTATAACGCTGTTCCCAAATGCGGAGTGTATGGGCTTTAACCCCAGTAAATTTTTCGATATCGCGAATTGAAAACCTTGCCATAATATTAGTTATCAAAACACCCCTGCTCTAATTTTGTTTTAATAATAATATTTTCTTTACTATTTGGAATTATTATTGACAGGTATAATTATCTAATTTGAACAAGCAATATATTCACCGTGCATAAAAACATACTCATTGCAGGAGCCAGCGGCCTAATAGGACAAAAACTCGCAAGCAAACTCAAATCTTCGGGCTATCAAGTAAAAACTTTGGGCCGTGGCAACAACAGCGATTATCAATGGGACCCGATGAACCATAAAATAGATTCAAAGGCATTGGAGGGAATAGATGTGGTAATTAATTTGAGCGGGGCAAATGTTTCTAAACATCGCTGGACTAAAAAATTTAAAAATGAGATATATGACAGTCGTATATATACCAATCGTTTGCTCTTTGAAGCAGCACAGAAAACGAATCATATTCCAAAGCTATTTATCACTTCATCAGCTACAGGTATTTATCCCAATAATGGCATGCAAAAACTAACAGAGGAAAGTGAAATCGGGACAGATTTTTTGGCCAATACTTGTTCTCATTGGGAGCAAGAAGCTTTTAATTTTGAAAGCGTGGGGTGCAGAACCGTTGCTTTACGAACAGGGATTGTATTGGCAAAAGAAGGGGGTTTTTTACCACGCATTTCTGCTCCCATTAAGTGGTGCTTGGGTGCAGCACTTGGCAGTGGTAAGCAAATGACAAGTTGGATACATATTGACGATTTGTGCAATATGTTTATATATATCATAGAGAACAACAATATTGTAGGCCCGGTAAATGCTACGTCGCCACAGGCAGAAACGAATATGAGTATAACAAAGGCCATTGCCAAAAAAATGAACCGAAGTATTATACTGCCCAATATTCCGGGTTGGGTTTTAAGAATATTATTTGGTGAGTTTGCAAGTGAACTTTTATCGGATAAAAATGTGGTGCCCCGCAAATTATTGGAAAGCGGGTTTAAATTTCAGTACACAAATTGTAGCGAGGCATTGCACGATTTAATGGCTGCGGAGTAGATATATTTGGTAAATAACACTTTAACCCCGTGTTCGATGGTAACGATAAAAAATATTTTTGACAAATTTATAGCTTGCAAATCCCAACTCTTTGTCGTTATTTCGTACGCCAAATTTTAATCACAATTATTTAACACATTCATTCACTAATCCACGAACATGCTAAGAAAAATTTACCCAATTGTACTATTGATGTTATTGCCTTTTGCAGGTAAGAGTCAATTGTTTATCAACGAAATTTCGAGTGCCAATGCTGGTGCCATTGCCGATGATAATGGAGACTGGTCTGACTGGTTTGAGGTGTATCTCAAAACAGGTTCTTCTTCCATTGATTTAAGAAACTACTGTTTCTCCAATGACCGAAGCAATCCAACCTTATGGCGTATCCCGAGCAGTGTTACCATGGCTGCGGGCAATAAGTATGTGATATTTGCCAGTGGGAAAGACCGATACAAAAACAGTAAAGCCCATACCAATTTCAAATTAAACCAATTGAGCAATAATGCTGAACTGATTATGAGCGATACCAATGGCAATATTATAGAGACCCATGTAGTGGGCGGTATAGCATCTAAGCACACTTATTCCAGAATACCCGATGGAAGTACCTGGTATATATCAGACAAACCAACACCGGGTAACACCAATGCTGGAACCAAATACACAGCTTATTGTCAAGCCCCCAACTTCACTCCTGAATCTGGGGTATTTAATCAAAAAGGTGGAAAATATAAACTTACAGTTGCCATGACTTCACCTGACAATGCGGCAATATATTTTACAACAGATGGTAGCTATCCAACACAAACTAAAGGATATATCTATAGTGCAGCCAATCAAAAAAAGTATCTCATTTTCGATAGCACCAAAGTAATCAAAGCTATATGCATTAAAACGGGGTTGCACAATAGCCCGCAGCAGGTTCAAACCTATTTTGTAAACGACTCATTATATGGTTCGGTTGTTTCAATGTCAGCCGGTCCTGATAGTTTTTTTAAAGCCAGTAATAACATATATTTTGCAAATGGAGAGCGTGAGGGTTATTTTGAATTGCTCGATAAAAATGGCAAAACCGAGAAACAGTTTGGCTGCGTAATGACTACACATGGCAACTACTCACGCTCGTTTGCACAGAAAAGCATAAGGGTAAAAACCAAGCCTTATATGGATAGCAGTGTATGTGGGGGTGACATATTCTGGAACAAAAAATTACCTGAGCTTAAAAGTTTTAATGTGCGTAATGCAGGTGTGGACTGGTTTAGGGCACACATGCGAGATGAGCTGATACATACTTTAGCTGCAAGCACCAACCAAGATGTGCAAGTAGCCCGCACAGTGAAAGGCTATATAAATGGACAGTTTTATGGTATGTACCATATCCGTGAGCGGCAGGACAATGATTATTGCTACGAGAACCATGGCGTAAATCCTGATAGTATTGATATGTTTCACTATAGCTCAGGCAATCCAATGTACGGCTCCGCAGCCAAATGGAACAGGCTTGTGGATACTATAAATAAATATGCCAGTAGTAATTTATTTCTGAATGATACGATATTCGAAAACGCAACCAAATATGTTGACCGTGAAAATTGGACGGATTATTTCTTTACTGAAACCTATGTGATCAATCACGATTGGCCCGGTAACAATATTCGCTGGTGGGGGCCACAGGGGGGTAATAAAAAATTCCGCTTTATGCTGTGGGATCTTGATTTTGGTTTTGGTATCACTTGGGGCACTGCCTACCAAGCATCTGAAGACTATTTCGGAAACACGATGAGCGGTGGTGGCAACCCGGCAGGCCTTATAAAAATAATGTTGAAAAACCCCAAATTTAAAAAGTATTTCATCAACCGGTATGCTGACTTAATCAATACCGCATTTCACCATACTGCCGTGTTGAACACGCTTAAAATATTTGTAGATTCATTATATGCGGATATGGACAAAAGCTTCAAACGTTGGTCATCAAGCGGATTTAACCCACCGGGTGGTACCTCAACCAATTACGCTCAATGGGCGGCGGAAATCAATGTGATTAAAACTTTTTCATACCAAAGGAACCAGTACGCACGTAAATATATCAAAGATTATTCTGATTTCTCCTTGTCAGATACCGTTAATCTCATTTTCGATGTATCTCCTGCCAGTGCAGGCCGAATGAAGGTAAGTACGATATACCCTGCCTCATTCCCATGGAAGGGAACTTATTTTAATGGTAATAAGGTTCCTATTACTGCTATGGCCAATCCCGGATACACCTTTAGTCATTGGAGCGGTGATGCACTTAGTGCAAATGACTCTAACATCAGTATTGATAAAAATTTCACCAAAAAAGGGGGTAGGCTTACAGCCAATTTTGTAGCCACAGGAACCACCACCAAACTTACCCTTAACATTACCGAAGTTCATTATAATTCAGATAAGAAACAAAATGCGGGTAACTGGATGGAACTCACAAACTACGGCACTTCTGATATAGATCTGAGCGAGTGGAAACTTAACACCAATATCAAGTGGATAAAATATGTGTTCTCTACCGGTACAACAATGCCTGCAAAAACCAGGTGGATTTTGTGCAGTGATACAAATTTGTTCCGCAGTCAATATAGCAATATTACTGCATTGTTGATACAAACCGGTATAGAATTGGGCAATACCAAAGATGACATAGATTTAATAGATAACCAGGGCAAAACAATTGTGAGTATTCATTATACTGATGCACAACCTTGGCCTTTGGCAGCCGATGGTTATGGCCGCAATATGGAATTGATTAATGACACACTCGTGGCTTCTAATCCTTATAATTGGAGAAATGGATGTATGCGTGGCTCACCCGGTGCAGCATTTTCTAAATGTAACGAGTTTATTAAAGTATCCGAAATCAATTTTCATCCCCCAAAGTTTGCTGCCAGTGGCGATTGGTTTGAATTGTATAATCATACTTCATCAACCATTGACCTTAGCAATTATCTCGTTCGCAATAAAAATGTTTATAATACTTTTGTATTTCCTGCCAATACCAAAATTGCACCCGGAAACAGGCTTGTATGCGTGGGAGACACCACCGCATTTAGAACCGTTAACCCCACAGTGGGCAACTATGTTTCGTTGCAAGGTATGAATTTAAACAATGGTTTTGATGTTATTCGCATATTCACCCCATCCGATAGCTTGGTATTTTCAGTAGCTTATGATGACCACGGTACATTTACCCAAAAAGCAGATGGGCAAGGTTATTCATTGGAACTCAAAGACTCTGCCGACGATTTCTCTGATGGCGGAAGTTGGTTCAGTGCCTGTATGGGCGGTTCGCCAGGTACTACGCCGGCTAATTGTATAGGAGGGATATTATTCACTGAAGTAAATTACAAATCAGCCTCTTTCAATGATGCAGGCGACTGGTTCGAGATTAAAAATTCCTTGCCCACTGACCTTAATATATCAGGCTGGGGAGTTTATGGTAAGGATACTGCATCGCCATTTAAAATACCCACTAATACGATTCTAAAATCTGGAAATTATATGGTATTTATTTCTGATTCCGTCAAATTTAAAAGTATGTATCCACACGTGAAAAACTATATTGGTAATTTTAATTTTGGATTAAAAGCAGGTGGAGGAGATATTCGTTTTCTTGATGGCACCAAACTTATTGCAGCAATGACCTATGATGATACCTTAGCTTGGCCTCAAAGAATAGCAGGTACAGGTTATACCTTGGAAGTAAAAGATACTGTTGCATGGCAAAGCGACCCAAAAGCCTGGAAACGCGGATGCCTTGGCGGTTCGCCGGGCGGGGCTTTTGTTCCCTGCGATGACAGTATATATGTAAGTGAGATAAACTTTAACAGTAATACCAATGCCGATGCGGGCGATTGGATAGAAATTTGGAATACCCATAAAGTTACAAAAGATATTTCGGGATGGTTATTCCAAGACAATAATTTGCAAGATACTTTCTTGTTCCCCAGCGGCACTGTGCTGCAGCCAAATGACAGGATTGTAGTTAGCAACAAAAAGAGCAAATTATTGAACCTTTTCCCTAACGCACCCAATGTACTTGGCGATTTCAATTTTGGTCTTTCTTCATTGGGCGATCACATTGTACTTCGTGACCCCAACAGTAAATTACGTTATGGCGTAGCATATTATATAGACTCAACTTGGGATTATACCTTAAGCAAAACCAATGGCGGTTCTTATACATTAGAGTGGAAAAAAGATTCGATATTCGCATCGCAGCCCCAAAGCTGGACCACTGCTTGCCCCTGTGGTTCGCCAGGCAAAATAAAAGGAGCTTGCGGAGGTGCGTTGGCTATTACTGAGGTAAACTATAACAGTGATGTATCTCTTAACTCGGGCGACTGGTTTGAAGTGCTAAATACAGGCTTATTGCCAGTGGAGCCCACAGGTTTCAGGTTGCAAAATGGGGATAGTTCTTTTGTATATACTTTCACTAAAGCCCCAGTATTTTTTAAAGATGAATATTTGGTGTTTTGTTATGATACTGTTCGATTCAAGCAACGGCATTCGGGTGTTCGTATAGCAGGTAATTTTAATTTTGATTTGGTGACCAACAAACCACAAACCATTAAACTTAGAGATGGTTTCGGAAACTTATTTGCTACCGCTTCTTTCGATGGAACGTCGAGCAATTGGCCACTGGGAGCAAATGGTAACGGACGTACACAAGAACGCACAAGTATATATGATAGTGCTATATTGTCAACCTCCTGGTTTGATGGCTGTTTAGAAGGTTCACCCGGTACAGCATATCAAAAATGTGATGATAAAGTGGTGATTTCAGAAATTAACCATAGCCCATCAAGTATTATAGATGCCGGCCAATGGATAGAGATATGGAACAAAACCAATAGCAACTACGATTTGAGTTATTTTACTTTGAAGAATAACTATGGTCAAAAATATGATTTCCCTCAAAACAGTGTGCTTGGTGCCAATCAGCGAGTTGTACTTTGTGCAGATAGCAATAAGTTCAGGTCAATATTTCCCAATGTGGCTCTATACGGACAAATCAATTTTTCATTGCAGCAGAATGATATTTTAAAAATATATAGTAAGCAAAACGAAGTGATTTCACAAGTTTCATATAATGGTTCTACCATAGCAAAAGCCGATGGTAAAGGCTATACCCTAGAAGGCAATGATACTTTAGGCAATACCGCAGGCCCATCTTATTGGTTTGCCGGATGCTTAGGTGGCTCACCGGGCACAGCATATAGCCCTTGCTCAAATGGTGCCGTGCTTACTGAAATGCAATTGGCAAGTGGTACATGGTCGAAAAGTGGTGACTGGTTAGAGTTTAAAAACAACAGCAGCTCATTTGCCACCATGGATGGATGGGAAATTAGCAATGCAAATGGTTCGCTTACAGGGCAGATACATACAGATAGAATTATGAAGCCCGGTGATTATATAGTAGTAACACCCGATTCTTCATTATTTGCCAGTTATCATAATACCTATAACCATGTATCAGGTGGATATTATTTTGACGATAATGCCGATACACTGAAAATATATAATGAGGATCATACCTTGGTTTATGCCATCCCCTACGATTTTTCAAAAGGGTGGAGTCAAGCTGCATATTTAACGGGCAGAACACTGGAGCGTGCTTCTTTAAGCAACGACCCTAACCTTGGCAGTTCATGGTTTGGTGGGTGTTTGGAAGGTTCGCCAGGCAAAGATTATAGTACTTGCACCGAAAATTTGGTGTTCTCAGAAATTAATTATCAAAGCCACCAAAGAGCAGACGTGGGAGATTGGTTTGAAGTATGGAATACCAGCAGTCAACTAAAAGATTTGAGTGGATTTAATGTTCAAACCATACAAAGTACTCAAAGTTTTGTATTGCCAGCAAATACCATTATACCAGCAGGTTTCCGATTGGTAGTGGTAAGCGACAAATCGAAGTTCGACAAATTATTCCCAGTACAGTCTTTCCTTAAAGCAGAAGCTAACTTTAATTTAAGTGTGAACGACGGAGTCGTTATTTTGGATAAAGCTGGCAAAGTAGTAGCAGCTATAAGTTATGATACCTCAACATGGCCAAAGGCAGATGCCAGTGGATATACTATAGCATTGAATGATACTTCTAAGATTACTTATATTGGGTCTAATTGGGCAAACTATTGTATCATGGGTTCACCTGGGGTTTCAAATAGTGTTTGCAGTGGCGATGCTACCATTTCCGAAATGATGTTCAAGCCCCATCCAAAAAACAATACCGGCGACTGGATAGAATTGGCAAATACCAACGCTAACCCTATAGATATTAGTAATTATTTAATGGTGAATACTGACTCCAGCAAAACCTTTATCATACCTGAAAAAACGATTATGTTGAAAGGTGAAAGATTGGTTTTTGCTAATGACTTGACCAATTTTACTTTATATAATAATGGCGTAAGTGCACTTGCCATGAATGGTTTTGACTTGGCCGATACGGGAGGTTATATAAAAATGTACAATACCAAACGTAGTATGATAGGTATTTTTGGATTTAATACCGGTAATGGTTGGCCCAATGAAGTGGCAGGTACTGGCCGCAGTATAGAAAGAGATATGAATAAATTAGCAACAGGAACTTATAATGCATGGTTTGAAGGTTGTATAGGTGGATCGCCTGGAAATAGCTATGCCCCATGCCAATACCCATTGGTGGTTAGCGAAATAAACTATAACCCAGGGCAATTATTTGATGCGGGTCAATGGCTGGAATTGAAAAATAATTCTAATTCAACCCTGCTGCTCGACCAATGGCGTGTTGATGCAGGGGCATTGAGTTATAAGTTCTCAGGTAATTTGCTATTGCAATCGAAAAAATACCAGCTATTAAACAAGGATGATACTAAACTGGCTCAGTATTGGCCAAATGTAACGAATCACACCACATGGACAGCCTTGGATTTGCCCAAACAGGGAAGTATAGAATTGTTCGACACTTCTGGTAAGTTAAAGTTCTATATAAATTATTCCAATTCCACTCCATGGCCTTTGTGTGCCGATGGATTGGAATATACACTTGAGCTATCCGATACTACCAAACAGGCATTTAACAATACAGCTTCATGGTTCTGTGGTTGTGCAGCAGGTTCGCCCGGTAATGTATATACTACACCTTGTACCTATACAGGTTTACAAAATATAAGCAACAAAAAACCATTTGCGGTTTATCCCAATCCCAGCAGCGGTATGGTAATTATTGAGTCGCCCTATAATACAGGTCGTATTGTGATAATTGATGCTACGGGCAAACAAGTGGGTGCGTATGATTTGCAGACCAAAACAGTATTAGACCTTTCACCATTTGCCAAAGGAATATATCTGATCAGGATAGTAACGAATGCTGAAACACTGGAGCAAAAAATAGTATTGCGGTAGTTGAAAGCGTAAATATATTGTTATGGAACACATTCCACTGAACGTAGTGCATAGCCTTCGGTTTAATTTCTTCGGTCGGTGGTATATAGGTAATGTTATCAGCCGTATTATATTTGCCAGTGTACTGGTTTTTGCGTGCAATAATATATATGCACAAAGCTCTCAGAAGCAGGCTTTGGTTATGCTAAGGGGTATTGATGGAATTGAAAAGTTATCCAGCAAGAGCGATATCACTATCATAAAATGTTTGTCGAAACTATATCATATCTATTTGATAGAATGTAAGGCTGGCGTGGATATAGAGCAAACAATCGAAGCTCTTAAACAAAGGCCAGAAGTGGCGATAGCCCAGCTCAATCACCAAGTATTTTTACGGGGCACCGTGCCCAATGACACTTTTTTAAGTAAACAATGGCATTTGCAAAATAGTCCAAATCTAGGAATGGATATTGGGGCGGTTCAAATATGGGACAGTACAACAGGAGGTACTACAAAAACGGGCGATACTATAGTACTTGGTATGGTAGAACTGGGATTGGAGACTACCCATCCTGACCTTCAGCCCAATATATTTATAAACCATAACGAGATTCCATATAACCTAATGGACGATGACAGCAATGGATATACAGATGATTACAGCGGTTATAATACATATTTGAACAATGGCAGCATGCCACCTTCTGACCATGGCACAGCAGTGGCGGGTGTGATGGGTGCAAGAGGTAACAATAAAATAGGCGTGAGCGGCATAAATTGGAAGGTAAAAATACTCCCAGTATCTTTCCCCAAAGCCGATGAAGCCAGTGTAGTTGAAGCATATAGCTACTATGCCCAAATGAAAAAGTATTATATACAGAGCCAAGGAAAAAAAGGGGCGTTTGTAGTTGCAGTGAATTCTTCGTTCGGTATTGATAACGGGAATCCAAAGGATTACCCACTTTGGTGTGCCATGTATGATAGCCTCGGCCAATTGGGTATAGTAAGTGTTGCGGCCACAGCAAATTCAGCCATCAATACAGATGTGTTGTTTGATATGCCCACGGGTTGTATTAGTAATTTTTTGGTGATGGCGACCAATCACGATTTCGATGGCAGCTTTAGTAATGGGGCTGCTTATGGCAAACGGAGCATTGATATTGCAGCACCCGGAACGGATATTTACACCACAAGTTCTAATTCTAATTATAGTTTTCATGGAGGGACTTCGTTCGCAGCTCCGCAGGTAACAGGCGGAATAGGATTATTATATAGTGCTGCTTGCCCAGCTACTATTGCTTGGGTAAAGGACAACCCAATTGCAGGGGCTTTGTTTTTTAAATCTTTAATTTTAAACGGGGCAAAGAAAGAAAATAATTTCACCAATACTGCACAAAGCGGCGGCAGGCTTTATTTGCCTAGTGCATTCGATTTATTAAAAACTGGATTTTGCGGTTTGGATAGTTTCCCATTGGCAGTGATATATTGCAACCAAACACAAATATGCCCGGGTGAACAAACACAATTAATTTGTTTGAAGAACAATTTTACAAAAAACATTAGCTGGTTTGTTCAAGGTGCTGCCACAGGCAATGCCGATACCTTAAATTGGCAGAACGATACACCCGGTTTTTATGATGTAAAATTGGTTGTGTACAATAGCACACGAAGTGATACCTTAGAACTGAAAAATTATATTAGGGTACTAAACCCCCCACAGAAACCCATAATCCAAATAAACGCTACCTATCTCACCACAAAACAAGGCACCGCTGTATATTGGTACGATTCCGCAGGCAATTTGCTGGGCAATGGCGTTAACTATACACCCACAAAATCAGGCCGCTATTATTGTGCCTATACCAATCCCGACCAATGTGTATCTGTAGCGGATACAGCTTATTTTTATGGGGTTTGGATAATAACCCAGTTTGCAAATGGAATGGTGGATATATATCCCAATCCTGCAACCGATGATTTATATATTGATAACAAAAGTTCAGAAAATTTACACATAGAAATTATGGACGCAATTGGGCGGCCAGCTTTTATAAAAAATTGGATTTTACCCCAAGGCATTAAACAAGATATAAGTGTAACTAATTTACCCCAAGGCATTTATTTTATTAGAGTTATAGACAGCAATGGAAATACTTGGGTAAAGAAAGTAATCAAATATTGATTTGGGTAAATTGGGGTTTCCAAAATTTACCAAATTTTTTCATAGAATAGACCTCTTCATAATTCACTACGTTATACTAATTTCTTGGATGGAATTCATAGCCTTTACTGTTCTCATACTCATTTAAAAAATATTTTTACTAAACACACCAAATTCAAAACAACCCCCTAATTTAGCCGCCCTAAAAACAAACCAAGAAAATACTGCTCGGGATTCAAGAAGTGGGTCGTGAACTCTCATAAGTGAGCTTGTTCAGCCATTGACAAATATTTTTCATGGGCAAAGCTAATTTGCACCGCAAACCCATCTCGCAAGGATGTTTTTTTATAGTTTCAGTAAAACCTGTTCTTTGACCATGGTATAAACTTCCTCTACATCAAAGGCATCTTCTGGCCTGAGCACATTATAGGTATCACCCAAAAAGTAACTGTCCTTGATTTTTAGTTCCATGTTCTCGATGAACTCAGCTTGTGAGGGCGGGTTTTCGACCGAGAATTTCATATATTCCCGATAACACGCTAGCACTTTTTCGATGTCAATGTCAGTTGTATTGAGTGCTTTGTACAAATCGAATAGGTCCCTGCCCTTTCTGCGTTGGTAAAGTGCCCTTAGTTTTGTCCCCAAAAGTTCTTCTATGCAGTAGGTATCAATGAGACATTGGCCTGAGTACCACTTGGATTCAACTTCAAACGGGATTTCCTGAAAGCCCATGATAGTAAAATGCTCCCTGCAATTAGTTTCCACCTTCAGTTTCAGAGAAACGGGGGGCATGGATTCGGACTCGAACGGGAACCTCATTGTTGCCATATTGTTTTTAAGGTCGACTTTTGCTTTGCCGATAAAGTCTAGAGCTTTTCTAAGCTCGTCAAGAACTGGCCCTATTGGAATTGCTTGCTTTTGCACTAGGTCAATATCCTCTGAATATCTTGCCTGTGGCTTCAGGAACAGTTTATGGAGTGCTGTCCCTCCCCTGAAAGCAAGGTTTTCCTTTAGCAAGGGGTTGCTGAATATCTCGACCAATGCCCTGCAAATGACAAGGTCTTGTTCCACCTGTTCGCTGGTTTTCCATGGAACATAATTGCTCCACTCACTAATGAATCTCTGGTTTATCATAAGTCCTTCTCAATTTCCGCATTGACGATAATATTCCACTTTTCATCAATGGGACATCCTTTTATTGCCCCAGTTGATTTGAGTTTTATTCTTTGCATTTTTATTCCCAGTTTTTCCATTTTGTGATGAAGCTTTGTGGCAAATAACGCTGCCCCGATAACCCTTTCCATGATATAACCCAGCCTTTGCAGGTTACTGGCATTGCTTTCAAGAAGCAGTTTATCATCAAAGCCTTTCTTGTCGAAAGCTTCATGGAGTTCGTCCAAGATTGAGGCAACCCTGCTGAGCCCGCCGACCCTTTTTTCAAACTCTATAAGTTCGATAGCGGTCTGTTCGGGGCTTGAAAGTCTTACCGAGCCAGTCTCTGTTTTTCTGCGTTCTGCAAGCATACCATTGAACTTGCTCTGGCAGATGAAATTGATGACAACCCCCTTTTTTTTTATCGGTCTGATATTGGGCAGGTTTGTTACAACATAGAACTCCTGTGGCTGTTGGTGGGTAGCCCCGTGCAATACGGCGGCGTTCACAAGCCCCACATAATAGGGTCTCCCGATAAAACCCATTAGCTCATCAATGAAGAGGATTGGCGGCAAGATGCCCATTCCCTTGTACTGTGGTGGTATGATGAGATAGTAGCTTTTGTATATCGAAACTATATGGCCTTTTGCAATCTGTCTGTTGATTGCCCTCAATATTGCAGTCTCGCTCATCATCGGGAGTTTTTTCTTCACTTCCTTTAATGAAAAGCTGATTGCCCCCAGTGCTAGCTGAGTTTCTATCCACTCCCCGAATTGATGAAAAGGCTTTTCCATGATTAATTCTCTGCAAATATAAAACTATTGCGATTAATACCACAAACCGTCACGAATCGCAATAGTTTTATTTGAACTTTTCCTGTCATTAATAATCTGAAACGACGGTTTCTTATAAGAAACCTTTTTTGTTGTTGGGGTCTCGCATCCGATACCTATCGGATGACGGAAGTTTTTTGAATTATGAAACAGTCCTAATGGACAAGTCAGATTCACAGTGATTTACAAATTGATGAAGGTCATGAAAGCATACTGATACAAATCAGTATTCAGCCAAAAAAGCCGCCGTTACTTTGCATTATCAAATCAATCAAAAATGAATCAATTAAAATTAAACTACCAAACTGTTAAGGCCGCGGGCTTTACGATCCTAATACGGGGTTTGGGATTTTTCGCATTTTTATTTAAAAGATTATCAATAGCAAACCCAACCATTCAGACAAAAAACTTGTCCATATCATTATTAATCAATAAATTTACCCCTTTAAAAATGACCCAAAAATCATTTACTTTTATTTTATTGATGTTAACCCTAGTGGGGTTGCAAAATTCTGCACGTGCAACACACTTAATGGGGGGCGATTTTACCTATCGTTATTTATACACGCAAAGCAATAAGGTTTACTATGAAACCAAGTTGGTAATATATCGCGACTGTAATTTTTCAGCAGGCTTTGCCAATCCAGTAAGTATGGGGGTTTATAATGCAAACAGTAATGGTGTTTTAAACATTAGGCAAGTATACATGGTAGGGGGGAAGGCCAATAATGTAACCCCAACCTGCATACCAGCAACAGGTATTTGTATTGAAGAAGCCGTTTATATTGACACCGTAAATTATGCTACGAATCAAACCTATGGTGTATATATTACCTGTGGCGGTACGGCGAGGAACGCTGCGATAACTAATCTTGACCTTGGAGCAGGAAAAAATGCAGGGATGGCATGGCAGATTTATATCCCACCTCCAAAGCAATATATCAACAGTTCACCAGCTTTTGTAAACAAGCCGCTTCCATTTTTATGCACCAATAAG
>JAYVCI010000013.1:0-2368 GCA_043750035.1 Chitinophagaceae bacterium | reverse complement strand
TAATATGTTTATCGGCATCCTTAATAGAGGTGATGGACTCATAATATATAGGATAGATAGCCGAGCAAATTACGAGATTGTATACAGAATTGGCCCAATCGTACATGCACCAACTGTTCACGATTCTGTTGCTGAGGGTAATTTTAGACATATATATAGTATAATTTAAGCGTGCATTTAAAATTATTCTGGTTCATTTGGGGCATGTCTATAAATATTGATAGCTATCCTAATAAATATAGCTATTGAGTAAGTATTTGATATTTAGGCGAATAAAAAGATTAAAGGAATTATAATGATGCAAAATTAAGGTATTATTCCAAAGTGAAATTATAAAGGTGTTAACTGTGGCGAAAAAAAACAAAAATTAATGCTTGCAAACGCGATAAAAATTAAGTAATTTCGCAAACGATATAAAAAGAAAAAATAACCGGGGAGCAGTTACATTAAAGTTTTATATAAACAATGATGTAAGCCTTACAGAGATTGATTATCAGCGACTAAATTTTTACTATCTGATTATCAGATTTGTCGAAAAACAAATGTAAAAAAAAAACGCTGAAAGCCCATCCTGTTATCTTTCTCCAAAAGTCAATAGAAATAAAATTTTTTTTTAAACATAATTAAACACAACTTGCGGACTTATTAATATGATAGCCCACGACACCCCCACCACCTGCGAATCTGCTTGGCACGAATGTTCCAAAATAATCAGTGATAATATCCCTGAGCAGAGCTTCAAAACATGGTTTCACCCCATAAAGCCTTTGAAGTTAGAAAATAAAATATTAACAATTCAAGTACCCAGCCAGTTTTTTTATGAATGGCTGGAAGAACATTATGTTGATTTATTACGCAAAACTTTAAAAACAGTTGTGGGCCCAGGCTCACGATTGGAATATAATATTATAGTAGAAAATAGTAAGGGCAGCAGCTCGCCTTATACCGTGAACATGCCCACCAACAATGTGGGAAAGAACGACAACATCGGTGTTACCATGCCATTGAATATTGGAAACAATATAAAAAATCCTTTTATAATACCCGGTCTTCGCAAAGTAAATATTGATTCTAACTTAAACTCAAATTATACATTCGATAATTTTATCGAGGGCGATTGCAATCGTTTGGCCCGCTCTGCTGGTTATGCTGTTGCTACCAAACCTGGTGGTACTGCTTTTAATCCACTTATGATATTTGGTGGTGTAGGTTTGGGTAAAACACATTTGGTACAAGCTATTGGTAACCAAATAAAAGTGAACAACAAAAACAAAGTAGTATTATATGTATCAGCCGAAAAATTCCTGAACCAATTTGTCGACTCCGTAAAAAATACAACTACCAATGATTTTGTAAATTTCTATAATTATGTAGATGTATTAATTATGGATGATGTGCAATTTTTTAGTGGACGTGGCAAAACTCAGGAAATATTTTTTCAGATATTTAACCAACTGCACCAAACTGGTAAACAAATTATATTAACCAGCGACCGTGCTCCCAAAGATTTAAAAGATATAGAAGAGCGTTTGCTCACCCGTTTCAAATGGGGCTTATCTGCCGATTTAGGCACTCCCGACTTTGATACACGTATAGCAATACTTGAGCAAAAAATGTATAATGAAGGTGTTACCATGCCCAGTGAAGTGGTAGAATATGTAGCACATAATATCAATACCAATATACGCGAACTGGAAGGAGCAATGATTTCATTATTGGCACAAAGTAGTATGAACCGCAAAGAGATTGATTTGGACTTGGCAAAACAGATGATGAAGAATTTTGTAAAAAATTCTACCAAAGAAATCTCAATCGACTTTATACAAAAATTGGTTTGCGATTATTTTACCATCCCTGTTGAACATGTAAAATCGAAAACTCGCAAACGCGAAGTGGTACAAGCCCGTCAAATATCCATGTACTTTGCAAAAGATTTAACCAAAGCATCGCTCAAAAACATTGGATCCTATTTTGGCAACCGCGACCACAGCACCGTAATACATGCCTGCCAAACCGTGAACGACCTGATGGAAACCGACAAACGCTTCCGTGCCGATGTGGAAGAACTCTCAAAAAGAATTAAGATCAGTACTTTATAATATATAATATTTAGTAAAAATGTCCCCGCTATTTTAAAAAGATAGTGGGGATTTTTTTTATATGTCGTAATGCTACTAGCATTTTATATTATATTACTTCTCTAAAGTCATCATAAAACATAATACATAATACCAAATACTCTATTATAGTCTGATTGTTTTCCATAATTTATATATACTAACTATTTCTTAACATAGGCGACATATATGAAAACATTTTGTATATTTGTGCATGCAAAAAATACAAGACATCATTTCAAAAAAAATGG
>JAYVCI010000012.1:0-12387 GCA_043750035.1 Chitinophagaceae bacterium | reverse complement strand
CCCGTTCCGTTTTTGCAAGCATCTCGGCACTTTCTTCCAGCTTGTCAATCATCATATTGTATTGTCGTACCAGTGCTCCAATCTCGTCACGTTTATTCCAAACAAGTTTGTTATTCTTTTTCCCAAAGGTTGTTTGGGCAATTTTTAACCTTATAAAATTAAGGCTATTGCTTACCCGTAATGATATAATATAAGAGAATAAACTGATGATAATAAATATAAGAGAATACGGTGTTATCAGACTAATTATATTGGATTTAATTTCGGTTTCCAACTCGGTTTCTTTACTAAAAAAAGGCAAATTTATATAGGCCACCATTTTGTTGTTTTCTATAATAGGCAAATACGCAGATAAATAATTAAGCTTGCCTATATTTTCATTATGTATAAACTGCGATTGGTTTTTGTAGTTTAGCTGTTGTAGAGCATCGGGATTGATGCGGTTGCTCATAATGCCAAACTCAAATATTTTAGGCTGGGAAGTGGCCAACAAATTGCCGCTCAAGTCAAACAGATTAATATCGGAGGCGTATAATTCGCTTAGTTTGTTCACTTGCTTATTTAGCTCGTTCAATTGGTAATTGGCGGGGTTTATCTCAGCATAATTTTCGATTTCGTATGCAATTTGTTTTATCTTTAACAGCAGTTTGTCGTGTTGGTTTTCATTAAATTTATTTACGATACCTTGCTGACTAATTACAGCAGTTATCACAATAGTAATAATTATTAAAAAAGCCAGCATCAACTGTATTTGATTAGACAATAATGACAGGTTAAAGCCTCCCGAAATGTAATTGTTTTTGAACGATTGAAAAACCGAGATGATATAACGTCTTTTGCTCCTAAAAAAATATTTAATATGCCTTATAAAATGAAAAATAGTGCCCAACAAAAAAACGATAAACAATATTTGCACAAAGAAGGTTACGAAAAATAATATATAAGTGAATGGTCTATAAAAGGGTTCACTTTTTCGGCTGGCAATAATTATAATATTGTTGTTGTTTTTATATGCCAGATGGTCATAGCCATTTTGATCATATTCTAAAAAATTATCAATAAAATTAAAGTTCTCGCTAGCTAAATTAACGGGGTAATTATAGGTGCCATGGTTGTTGAACAGTTTGCCCTCGCGGTACATGCACCATGAATAATCAGGATTTTGGAAAAAATCTAACCGGCGGCTTTGGCTGAACAGTTCGGTTTGTACAAATTGGTCGCCAAGGGTTTTGGGTTGCAACACTATATATATGTTTCCATTAGTTCCTACATCCTCGTTAAAAGCATAATGGGCAATATAACCTTGAAGCGTACTGGACGAATTGATTCTTGAAAAGCTAGTGTTCTCTACCTGTGTGGCATTGTTGTTATATATTGAATCAAGTTCTTCAACCTTGGTATAGCTTGAGTCGTTTTGGGTAGTATATATAGAAATATTATAATGCCCTAAATATCCTGTGAAATAATTTTCTTTTATTTTTTTCTTTAGCTGTTCGTTGTCCGTATGGTCTTTGTATAATAGTTTCTTTAGCGAAAAATCGTTTTGTAAGCGTTTGTCGATATCTGCCATCAGTCTTTCTGCTCTGCTATCTCTGCGTTCATATATGTTTTGGGTAATAATTCTGCGAGAAGCGTTTTCTTTTTCTTTATTATAATGCGAAAACAATAATCCTATAATTACAGCGGCCATAATTAATGAGAAAAAACTTTTCTGTAAATGTGTTTGCGTACGTCTAAATAACACAATAAATATTAAACCAACAAGCATGGCCGCACCAATAATATATATATATCCAGTAAGCCAAAATAATAAACACAAAAGCACAAAAGAAACGCCCGTAATCAGGGGTATATTCTTTCTGTGCAAATCAATTTTAGAAGTAGGCAATACCCTAATGGCCAAATAACTCATCATACAGCACAACGACACAGCCAACAAAGCATACAGCGTATAGTAATTAATAGATTTATTAGAAAAATTTAAGGAAATAGTTGAGTCAACAATAAGTGTTTTAATTAAGTATACTGTTATAAATGGAGTTGCAAGCAAAAGGATTGATATAAAATATTTAAGATATTTTGTAAACAACCTTGATAAGCGAATATTTCCATTTCCTTTTTGTACCAATACCACAAACAGTAATCTACAAGCCAACCCGATATTGATAATAAAATCAGCCAATGAAGGAAAAAAGAAACTGGATGCATAAATGGTAGGGCTAAATATTTCCCCTTCATACAGAAAACCCGGATATTTGTATTGTATCTGTAGCAAACGCAATGCTACCAGTACCAATACAAAAATAAAAGACATATAAAATGCAAAATTTCTGCATATAAAATAGATAATAAATGACTCAATAGAAAAATACAATATAACTGCTCCCAGTATAATAATAAGCTTTAACCAGCCTGGGTAGCTGGCTTGGTCTGAAATATTTTGAAAAGAAAAATAATATTTACCATCTGGCGATTTTATTTCGTAATACCCAGGGAGTTTAACCAGGCTTATTTTTACATTTTCTATTTCTTCCCATTTTTCGCTCAAGTCGTTTTCCAAATATTTGTTCTGTATCAAATACTCATTCTTTATCAGAAACAACAGCAAATAGTTATAATACCCTTTGTTTTTTTTATATACTTGAAAAATGCCGTTTTGTGTTTTTAAAAATGTAGAACCCTTACGTAAATCATCAAGGCAGCTATCTATAGTTACCCTCTCGGTGCTCCAGTACACCATACTGTCGCCATTGAATGCCAAAAGTTCAAATCCATTTTCGTGTATTTTATCGCCTATGGCTTTTTCAAAATTTAAGACTGCATGTTCATTCACAATGTTGGTATCATTCAACAAAGCATCGGCTATCTTTTCATTTTTTTCAATACGTTTATATATATTTTCCGATAATATAGTTTGCCGTTCCCCATCATGCTCTTTCCAGTAACTTTCCCATACCAATCCCGACAATAAACTCGCCAACCCAAGTATAAAAGCTATTATACGAAATTTCATGTTATAGGTAATTCCCTGTTTGTAAATAGTTTTGTATATAATCTTCTATTCCGTTTTGTAAGGAGTAAAAAGGTGTATCATATCCTGCCAAGATTATCTTGTTCATATTGGCACAGGTATAATATTGGTACTTTTCACGAATATCTTCGGGGGTGTCTATATAATGTATTTCGCCATCTGGGTTTGTCGCTTCAATTGTACTTAAAGCAAGCTGTTCAAATGTTTCGGCTTTACCAGTGCCCAGGTTATAAATGCCCGAATGTTTGCGGTTAATCATAAACCAATATAGTACATCGCACACATCTTTTACATATATAAAATCACGCATTTGTCCTCCGTCTTCATATTTGGGGTTATGCGATTTAAATAGGTTTATATAATTATTTTTTTGCAACTGGTTATATGCATGAAAAATAACCGAAGCCATCCGGCCTTTATGGTATTCATTGGGTCCATATACATTGAAAAATTTAAAACCTGCCCAAAAAAAAGGTTTCATTTCTTGTTTCAAAGCCCAGATATCAAATTCATTTTTTGATACAGCATAAGCATTCAAAGGTTTTAATTTGGGTATTAATCCGTGGTCATCATCATATCCCTTCTCGCCCAAACCATAAGTGGCGGCTGATGATGCATAGATTAAAGGAATATCGTGTGCAGCACAAAGCTGCCAAATACTTTTAGAATAATTCAGATTCAATTTGTCGAACACTTCCATATTGTTCTCGGTAGTGTCGGTGCGTGCTCCTATATGTAATATCATTTGAATTTGTTTCTCGTTTTCTTTGGCCCAGTCAAAGAAAATGTCTCTTTCTACCATTGCTTTGTATTCTTTGTTAGCAAGGTTTTTGTTTTTTTCCAGATTCGAAAAATCATCAACCAATATCAGTTCCTTAAAACCCATACTGTTGAGCTTTGCAACCATGCAACTACCAATAAAACCTGCCGCCCCTGTAATGATAATCATATCAATTTATTTTTTGCAAAAGTATATGCTGTTGCACATAAACCAAGCCTAAAAAAGGCACGAATAAAATTTACAGGGGGCATAGTATCATAATTATCGTGACTAAATTGTATAATTTAGCACCTTGTCTCCGGTTGGAGTTTGTGGTAAGCCAAGGCAGAACGCATCACCTCAAAAGTGTTACCTTGCCTACCACATGCTGCTCGGTATTGAAATAGTCAACATAAGTAATCATATAAATATAAATATCTTGGGTGCAGGGTTTTGCTTTATAGGTTCCATCCCATCGGTGCGAGATATGGTTGGATAAAAATACTTTTTCGCCCCACCTATTATATATATGCATATTGAACTCACGGATGCCTTTGAAAACACCTCCGGGTCCAAATGTTTCGTTGATATCGGGGCCTTGCCCATTGGGGGTAAAAGTATTTGGGATAAAGAAGGTATAATCAGGCGAGATAAACAATTTGCCAAAAGATGAATCTTTGCAACCAAATATATTGGTAGAAATAAGTTTTACCCTGTAACGCCCCGTATCAGTATAATCATATATAGGGTTTTCTTGGCTTGATGAATCTCCATTGCCAAAATACCATTGATAATAATCGGCACCCGTTGATTTGTTGGTAAACGAAATGGTAGGCGTGAAATAAGAAACCGAGTCGGGCGATAAGCTGAAATTGGTTTTGGGCCTGGGGAATACCGTAACCCGGTTATTATATAAGGTATCAGTACTGCATCCATTGGATGAAGTTACTTTTAGTTTGATGGCGTATATACCCTGCTTATTATATATATGTTTTGGATTTTTTAAATTGGAAAAAGTGCCGTCGCCAAAGCTCCATAACCATGAAGTAATGGAATCGTTATTGACAGTAGATTGGTCATAAAAAGATGCGGGGGTATTCACACATATTGGACTATCGGCTATTAAAAGCGGAACGGGATATTCGCCCACGTGTGCCAATTGGCTTAAGGTATTTGTGCATCCTGAATCGGAAGTAACCTTTAGGCTTACTAAAAAACTACCTGGAGTTTTATATATATGAAAAGGAGAACTATAATTGGTGTTTGTAATAGTTTCTTGAATGCCATCGCCATAATCCCATTCCCAAGTTATAATATTTCCAAATGATATGGAACTTGTTTCAATGAAGAATGTAGTATCGCCAATACATACCGTTTTTGTGGTAAAAGCAGCATTCGGTGGCGGATTTATGGTGATGGTTTTCAAAACGGTGTCGGTACATCCATTTTCTGAAGTTATTATGAGCGAAACATTCTTTGTCCCAAAATCTATATATGAATGCAGTGGATTTGTATCTGATGAAGTAAATGTATCACCAAAATCCCAAAGACGTTTTGCTATTTTTATGGTATTATAATTACTGTTATCGTTAAACTGAACCGCTAGTTCTGCACAGCCTGCATTGCTCGTAAAATTAGCCGTGGGCACAGGATATAATATAATATTTCGCGAGATAATACTATCATATTTTGTCTTCGTATTTGTTACTTTAAGCGTGACCGTATAGGTGTCTATTTTATTTGTTATTGGATAAAATACAATCGGGTTTTTGGCGGTGTCTTTTAAATTATTATATCCAAAATTCCAACTGTATTTTATAATAGCCCCGGCAGTTGAGCGGTTGTTAAATTTAACAGGTTGGTAATTGCAACTATTTTCTAATTGAAAATCGGCCACAGGATAGTTGGGGTTAATGGGTTCGCAGTTGGGCACAGCCGTGGGCACGGTGGTAACAAGCAGCTCCACATTACCACGAGCATCTTTGGGCGATTGTACCTGTACATAATATGTGCCTGTGGTCATACAATTAAGCGTAAATTTAGTGAACGCACTTGCATTGCAAGGCCCAGGAGTCATTGCATCGCAGGTGCCATATAGTATTCTATATCTGATTAAGGTAGATGCAGCCGAAGTTTTATTGGTAAGTTCAAATGACATGTCCATTTTATTTGCAGAAGTCATGTTTACTTTGAACCATGTGGTTTTATACCCTGAATCAACGGGGTATAAGCAACCCATATTGGAACCGTCTTCACCATAAGATTCGCCAGAGGTATGGCATGATACATCGGAGATACCCAATGCACTTCCCGCATTGTTTATACTAATATCTACAGGGTCGGTACAGTAATCGCCATGGTCGTCGTCAAGCCAAATCCTGGGTACATACCGCCGTAAGAAAATATGATTGCAGCCAGTTATCATCAAATAATACCTGCCCGCTGTTGCACAGGTTTGCTGCCAATCTTTCCCATTCAAATTTTCAGCACCATAGCTTATTTGTTCAACAAGTCCTGTAGCAGTCGAATCACCTTTAATTACTTCTTTATATAATTTTATAGTGCTGCTATCGGTTAAAGTAAATTTGTTGCTTGTGTCAATATTTATCAGGTCGTAATTCCATCTTATTTTTCTGCCCTGCCCCACATCAAAACGATACCATACAGTTTTATCGCCACATGGGTTTTGGTCTGTGATGGCTTTGGTGGCACAGTCAATAGAACTAATATATCCTTCAAAAACACCTGTGTTTAGTGTAGAATCTTTATATGGGGGTTTATACTGTTTCAATCCATTTATTACATTGGCATTTATATAATAATCGTTTTTGGGTAAATAAGAGTTTATACTGTCATACTTCAGTGATAATTCTATCCAGTCATTTGGGTATGCTTGGGTGCCTGCTTGGTCAACCATTATATAATATCGGGTAACTAAAGTATCGCTACAGGTGTTGAATAAAAATGCAGCTACAGGGCCCAAGGTATTGTCGTTGGGGTCGGTGTTGTTGGCCACTTCAGATAAACCTTGTGCAGCAGTGGAATCTACCTTCCCTGTTTTCTGTAATTGACTAAAAGCAATAGAACCATTTACATTACTTTTATATACTTTTATTATTTTCCCAAATGTAGTTGTGCGGTTAGGATCTGGTTTTTCATAACAATATACTTTTATACGGCCGGCACCCCCTACCGTAAAAGTGTACCATAAATTTCGCCTGATGGGATTATCGGCAGTAATGGGATATTTAGTAAATCGTACCCTATTATTTTGTATCGGATATGAAATCGATGGATCATATACTCCGGTATTCTTGTCGGCACCGGGATCATTGGGTGCTGCACCAGTAGTGCAATTAAAAAAATCGAAGCTTGATGAATGGATTGAAAGATAATTTGAATCGCCAATTTTACGGTCATAATAAATGCCATCACCAGGAATGCTTCCAAAATTGTAAGCCAAATTTGCATGGTCGAAACGGGAATAGGGCACGGTACTTATATATGCTGAAAACATTAAGGAATCACCTATCATCGAATCATTAACATTGAACAATATAGTATAGGTACCTGGTTGCATTTTGCAAATTTGTATATAATTATCGGCTACCATACAAGGCTGCATTGCCGAATCGGTAGCCATACGGCTTGAATCTTTACGCACATCGAAATTATATATTCTGGCATACACGACATACCTGATATTGGTTGTATTTGTATTTTTAAATGTTATATATGATTCCTGTTTTAAGTTGAATACATAATAAGCTGTGCGGTTCATTTTGTCGTCGCAAAACCAAGTAGTGGGATGTACTTTATAGGGTAAATTATTGGTACAATTAAAATACTCGGTATCTAATGGAAAATCTTGTGATATATCTTGCTGATAGCCCGTCCCACCAGCTTTTAAATCGAAGGGCTGTTTGTTGAAATTGGTCGTATTGGCTTTATAGGGATAGTCGTATCGGGGAGGTTTGGGCGTATTATATATATAAACATATACATTGGTGGCCAGGGTAACTTTGTTCTCTTGTATTATATCGTTTCTATCATACCCTTTGCCTGATAAATAAGAAACCAAAGTATATACACCCGGAGGGAGTGGGTAGCAATAGTGGGCACGGATGGGTGTATCACAGCCCCATATACCCGCCGAATCTTTATAATACTTTAGGGTATTGAGCCCGTTTCTACAATCACCGGTAAATAAACGCATTTTATGGCTCGTCTCATTTAAAGTAGAAAACCTGACGATGGTATATTTGCTAACTGTAAAAACCCGGTAGAACAATTTGGTAAACGAATCGCAGGGTGTTAAATTATCAATAGTGGCGGGATTGTCTATACAGGTAATTGTATCTTGGATAGCCATATTTTTTTGCTCGATTTGCAGCGTATTTATATCGCCCCATTTTGTATCAGGCGTATTGGGATTGTTGAAACGGCTTTTTATTTTTCTATATACACTTATTCTTATTTTGTCTGAATCGTTCACATTGGTTTTGGTGCCAAGTGTTGCTACAGTGTAAGCACCTGGGGTCAAACAAAACCCATATTTTTGGGGCGTTTGCATACACTGGTATAAAGAATTTAGCCCCGTTAAAACTTGCCCCGCCGAAAATTTACTTTGCGAAACAGCCAAAGCGTTTGCATCGCCACTGTATAATTTATAATCATCATAATACCCAGTGCTCGACACAGAAAGCCGGGTCAATACTACATACATGCTGTCTTTCACCCCATCAGCATCAGCATCTGCTATATTAAAACGGCGATAAATGGATTTACTCAAGGTATTGATACAGGGGTTTGATTCTGGCATCACATTGTCGCTACAGTCAAAAGCACCGATATCGGAATCGTAATTGGTATTATAGTTTAATGTATTATTCTTATTGATATCGTCTATTTTTCCCGCCTGGGTTAGCCCGTAAATATTGGTAGCAAGCGGCACTGTATTTATGGTAACTTTTATCTCATCACCCAATGCATCGCCACAATATAAAGGGTCGCTGCTAAGCATGCCCAATACTTGCAGTGAATACTTACCACGAGATAGGCATGGGAATTTTACATTGCTCCCGAACTCTGATACCTGATTGCTCAAGCTGGGGCTGGAGCTACAATCGGACCCTGCATCCTTGTTGAAGAGCCTGCCATAAACCAAATTGCAGTTATGCCCCCAATGTGCTATGGTAATATCAACCGTGGCATCCACACCCAGTTCAAAAGTGAGCCAAGTGGTAAGATTGAGATTATCGCCTGAACTGTTTTTATAGCCATTCAAAGGGTTCACATTGCCACAGGTATTTGCAGTAAGACTTAGGCGTGAATTACAGCCCAAATAATCGGTCAATGTTTTGGATGAAGCGGTGCTGCTTGTAATAACACCCAGTTTGTTCGATGTAGCCATTTGCCCCACCACAGGCACAGGAGCTTGGCTTGCGGCTTTACCCAGCATGGTGATATCGAGCTGCACCTTGCCCGACTGATAACTATAATACAATAATTGTACACTATAAACAGTACTGGGTTTTATGGAGCACAGATAATCATATCTGGCAGCCCCGGTTGTGCTTATTTTGCAGCCATCTATCAAAGTAAGAGATCCTATGGCAGTGGTCTTTGCATTTCCCTCATATAAACGATAAACGATGCGGCTATCTTTTTGTCCATTATTAATCCATGAAGTTTGCACCCTTAAAAAATCTATATATGATGGCGTGTTAAAAGTGTACCAACTGCTCTGGGTAAACGTTTTTGATTCACTGCCCAGTGCTTGGCAATACTCAAGTTGGGTTTCAATGCTTTCGCAGCCAATATCGTGACTTACCGAAGCAGTGGTAGTGGAAACTGTGCCGAACGAATAAGCCTGTGCCATCATATCGTAGCTGTTTAAAACACCCGGCCCTGCAAGGGTAAGCTCGATATATACCTTTCCCTTCGCCCCTGCTTTGGTAGTAATCTGAATTAAATAAGTGCCCGGATAGGAGCAGGAGGTTGCTGTGCTTCCAAACTTGTCCAAAGGTGTAAGGTTGGTACTGTCTATAGTGCTTAAAGCCGGCAAACATCCATTGGTAAAATAGGTAGTAATGCCCGCATCGCTCTGCGGTATGGTGTTGCCCACCTGGCTAAGTTTTAAGTTAATGGAGCGGGCTGTGGGGATGGTGAACTTGAACCAAACCGACTTGCTATTGTTGCCGCTGTTACTCTGGATGCTGTGGAAATTTTCGTTCGCTTGGATGGTGGCATTGGTCACATCAAAACTGCCCGAGGTAATGGAACTCATTGCAAATCCATTGTTACCAATGGTGAGCACTTCTGCCTTAGAGCAGTCATCGTTTGCGGGTGCCTGTGCAAATACCTGCTGCCACTGAAAAAAAGCCATCGCTGCCGCGAAACATACCAGCCTGGGCCAATTGTATGATGTGCTTTTCCCCATTGTGTTAGATTAAGATGCTGAAAACGGGAAAAGGGTTGCTTTGGCTTTGATTAATAAATTAAAAATCAGTTAAATCTGCTTTCCAATCACAATCCCTGTTTATCGCATACATTTTATTTTTGCGAAATATAGAACAAAGAACGTTAACTTAAAGAATAAATTTAAAGTTTATGTGGTGGTGGTAGTGGTGGCGGGTGTTTGTGGGTGTTGGCGGGTGTTTCCACCCGCCAACACAAAATAAATTTGCACAATACAACTTTTTGGGTTATGGTTGCATTTTATTTTTAATATGGTTCATTCAACATTATATAATATAGTTATTGTGTAACATCAGCCACTTCGGGGACATCAACTTCAGTCACCATTGTCCCCCCGCAGTCCCAAAACAACAAACAATAAAAACAAATAAATAAAATAAAATAAATAAAATGAAAAAAATAATAACACTTTCTCTCTTATCACTTTTTACAATTATTGTTTTTACAAACTGCTCTAAAACCAGACAATTAAAAAACAGACTTGTTGGAACATGGAATATTGATAACTTTACATGTAGTGGAACGGGGCATACAAATATTGGAACAATTACTTTTAATGATGATGGAAGTGGAACAAAGACTGGTCATTCTTATAGTTGCCAAGACTGGACTGACTATCCATTTACCTGGACTAATACTGATACGAAAGTTACTTTGACTGAAACAAAGAGTAGTTCCTCATCAGTAAGAATTTTTACAATTGTTACTAATGAAAAGACAAAACAAACTTGGACTACAACAGAAGGAACAGATAATTTAATTGTTACATTTTCTAAATAATAACTTATAATAAAAATATTATGAAAAAAAATACATCATTTACACTGCTGATTTCATTAAGTCTTTTTTATAATGAATGTTCAAAAAAGACATCTGCCCCAACAATATCCACTTTGGAAATTACAAATCTTGGATACAACGAGGCTACAACTGGAGGAAATATAACAGACGACGGCGGTTCAATAATAACCGAACGAGGCTTAGTATGGAGTGAATCTGCAAATCCAACTACAACTGATCATAAGATTACTGACGCCACTTCAGGGAAGGCTGCAATAGGTAAATTCAGCACAACTATAAAAGGTTTGCAAGAACAAAAAACTTATCATGCACGGGCGTATGCAAGTAATGCTGTTGGATTATCCTATGGAATTGATATAAGTTTTACAACATTGGAAAGACCTCACAAAGAGGGTGATTATTATCACGGTGGAACTATTTTTCAAACAGACGGAGTACATGGTTTAATCGCCAGTGGATATATGGGACCCGCAAAATGGGGTTCTCTTACAGGTTCTTATATTGGTACTAGTACAGGGAGGAACGGGGCAGGTTGGAACAATACAGTTGCTATTGTGCAAGCTTATGGAACAGGAAACTATGCTGCAAAAATTTGCTCTGATTATTCAGTTGATGGGTATACAAATTGGTATTTACCATCTAGCGGCGAATTGCAGGCTATAGCTTCTTTCAGCACGAATCCATCTAACCCCCAGATTTTGCAGCACCAAGCGGCGTATTGGTCTTCAAGTGAAGACTATTCTAAAGGAAAAGATTATGCCTATTATTCATTAGGTGGTTATACTTATAGCTCTACAAAAGACAATACTGCTTATTTTGTAGCTGTAAGTGAGTTTTAGAAGTGTTGCCCGTTGTCCATAGAGTTATTCTACGATGCAATACCGACCCCTTCCACAACACTACTTATGCATATTAACAATTTTAAATTATGAAAAACCTATTTTTTATAGGTATTTTTACTATTCTATTTATTTGTTGTAATAACAGTGCTGCAAATAAGTTAATTGGTAAATGGAAAGTGATTGCAATAACCCCTACGGACACTGCTTCTTATAACAGTAAAGCTGGACTTGCAGCAATTGTTTGGCTGAATATATTAAGCAGTAACTCTATATTTGAATTTAAAGATAGCGTTTACAATATTGGCAATAATTTTACAGGAAAATACAATATTACCAATCAACATTAATGCTTAAAGATAACGAAGATAAAGAGTGGATATATACCTATAAACTTAATGCAGACACTTTAGTATTGCTTTCCACCTTTCAGGATATTAAGCTTACTCTTTTAAAACAGTAGTGCCCGACTTTGC
>JAYVCI010000011.1:0-6770 GCA_043750035.1 Chitinophagaceae bacterium | reverse complement strand
TCCATTTTTTTTGAAATGATGTCTTGTATTTTTTGCATGCACAAATATACAAAATGTTTTCATATATGTCGCCTATGTTAAGAAATAGTTAGTATATATCCCAACCATTGCTGGGCATATCTAGATAGGGAGCATTACCATAGGGTGTAAGCCAATCGAAATGCCATAAGGCCAAGATGTTTTTTGAGCCTCTTGAAAAAATTATATATTTTCTAACATCAAAATATAAAGATGTCCAATTTTGATCACTGCCCAATCCTTTCATATTTTGCCTAAGTATTATATTTGCAAAGCTGCCTCCAGCCACAGGATTGTTAATATTGCGGCGGCTATCGAATAATACATTCAGTGATAATCCGGATGAAATTGATTTTAAAGTATCGAATTTATTTGCTTTATTATATATATAATAATAATCATCTGTCCTTTTATAAATGGATGAAGCATTTTTTATATTCCAATGGTAGTCCAAATTATAACCCAAACCTAGTAAAAAATCTGGACCAACTCTTTTCATGGCCATTTGATAAACACGGATAAAATTAAAATCAAAATCAAAGAAACTTGGATTTTTAGTAGGGCTTTTGCTCCCAAGTCCGTAGGTATATGCAGAGTAATTAAAGTATCTAATATCGCCAAGTAAATTATATTTATTACCCTTTGTCCAAATATTAGTAATAAGCAGCGGGAAAAACTGACGATTCTGAGAATACTCAACTCCTGTATGAATAAGAGAAAGATTTGCACTGTCGCCTTTATTGGTATAAAAAGCAAAAATTAGCAGTAAGTAAAAAAGTAAAACGCGTTAATTGTGCATAGCCAATTCCGGGAAAAATAGAAGGGTACACTTTACCTGGAACATATAATACTGTATCTGGTTTTTCTGCTCTATTTTTCAAAAAAAATTGTCTGTATATATCTCCAACATCTTTTTGCCTTCCTATAGTGCTGTCAGTGGGTGAAGTATTATTATGTTGAGACAAAGCTGTATTTATATACAATATGCTGCAGAAAAAAATAAAAACTTTAAAGCGGTTTTGAAACATATAATATATATTACGCTAGCGTTAACAAAAGCGTGGGGACAAATCTAACCCAATAGCTTTATTAATCCTTATCCTCTCGAAAAGAAAAGTACAAATATGTGAAATACAAATGGATAAAGATATCACGGATATGCTGTGGGCAGTAGAATAACAATGATTCTCAATGGTTAATAAATCTAAGTAATCAGACTGGTATGCACAGGTATATGCAATTACCTTATTTTTTATTAGAGCGATATTTACCAAAGGGTATTTTTGATAAGTTAGCAAAATTGGTATTTTCCTTTTCTTCCATATAATTATCAACTCCAAATACAATTTCGCTTTTTCCCATTCTTGCAAATGTACCAAATATACGATCCCATATACTCAGTATATCTCCATAGTTTTTATCAGTATAGGGTTGTTCAAAGTGGTGGTGAACATGGTGCAAATTTGGAGTAATAAATATCAGACCAACAACGCGGTCTAATTTTTCATTTAACCTAAAATGAGAATGAGCAAAAACATTCGAAAAAATTTGAATAAATTGACGGAATAATAATGCCCAAAAACAAGCACCTAGTAAAAATACCCAAAGTACGAGAAAAGAAAGTCGAATAAAAGTTTCTCCTGGGTGTTCTCTTAACGTTGTAGAAACATCCACTATCCTATCAGAATGATGGACAAGATGAAACATCCAGAGTCTTTTCACTTTGTGCATGACAACATGATATATATATTCAAAAAAATCGAGAAGTATGAAAGTAACCAAAAACAATAATAAAGGATACTGCATACCTGGTATATGATACAATAATCCCCAATGATGTGGTATAGTCCAGCCAATAGCTTGCACCAATGCATACCCTCCGAGAATCTGAATAGGTGCGGCGGTAAGCATAAACAATGCATTATTAATTGAGTGAGGAATTTTTTTATACCCTTTTGAAAGTGGTATAATTTGTTCTACCGCTCCAAAAACAAAAAAACTCCCGGCAAGTAGCAGTATTCTATGTGAATCAGGAGCATTAGAAAAGTAGTTAATTATTTCATCCATTGTTAGTTCGTTAGTAAATGTCTTAAAATACTTCTCCCAAATTAAAAAAGAACCCCTTCTGCCAATCTTTTCCAAAACCATAAGAAATCACGAGGTTGGTATTAGAGTGTTTATTGGCCTTTATTCGAATTGAAACTCCCATATTAGGTACCGTTGATATAAAATTATTTTTTACTCTTTCAGAAAAGCTTGCAATATTAGCATAAATCGCTCCACTAAACAAACCACTTTTTAAAATCGCAAACCTATATTCAGTTTCAAAGTACAACATATTCTTGCCCCTGTATCTACCTTGTATATAATTTCTTGATGAGTTATCATAGGTATCCCAACTATTACTTGGCATGTCAAAATATGGTGAATTACCTTTGGGTGTAAGCCAATAAAAATTCCAAAACGCCAAAATGTTTTTCGACCCTCTAGGAAAACTAATATATTTTCGTAAATCAAGATATAAATACGTCCAGTTTTGATGACTGCCTAATACCGTCATATTTTGCCTAAGTATTATATTTGCAAAGCTGCCACCAGCTACTGGGTTATTAATATTTCGACGGGTATCAAACAAAACATTAAGAGAAATTCCGGACGAAACTGACTTTGTGGTATCATACTTATTTGCCATATTGTATTTATAATAGTCATCTTCCAAAGTATGGTTTAAAGATGTATTTTTTATATTCCAATGATAGTCTAAATTATATCCAATTCCTAGCAAAAAGTCTGGTGCGACTCTTTTCAATGCCATTTGATAAAGACGAACAAAATTAAAATTAAAAAAACTTGGGTTTTCACTTCTGCTTACACTTCCGAGACCATAGGTATATGATGAGTAATCAAAATAACGTATATCACCTAAAAAATTATATTTGTTTCCTTTGGTCCAAATGTTAGAGATAAGAAATGGAAAAAATTGATGATTTTGAGAATACTCAATACCCGAGTGCACTACTGAAAGATTAGCACTATCTCCGTGATTTGTATAAAATGCTAAGTTCACTGTCAATATCACTGTAAACCTTGTTAGCTGACTATAGCCAAATCCAGGAAAAATAGTTGGATATAATCTGCCCGGTATATATAATACTGTATCAGGTTTTTCTGGTTTGTTTTTCAAAAACAATTTTCTCAACACATCGCCTGCATCTCTTTGTCTACTAATTGAAGTATCTGAACCGGAAGTGTGATTGTGCTGAGAATGTGCTGTATTTATATACAATATGCTGCAGAAAAAAATATAAACTTTAAAGCAGTTTTGAGACATATAATATATTCTACGCCATCGTTAACAAAAGCATGGGACAAATCTAACCCAATAGCTTTATTAATCCTAATACCCTGCAAAAGAAAAGTACAAATGAATGAAAAACAAATGGATAGAGATGGTGGAAAATATAAAGACTATGTCGCTGTTTCCAAAATACTATCAGGTACATAACCAATTTGTTTGCAGATTAAGCATTGGTTGGTGAAAGCGGGTAGCAAATACCTGATACTAGCTACCTGATACTATTTCTCGTTCCCAGCAAAAATGATATGCACTTCTTTGTTCAAAAAATCCAGTGCTTTTTGAACCGGGTTTTCGTCTTGTTCTATCATTACGGCAAAAATAGCCTTGCTCAGGTCTATTGCCTTGGCATCGTCGTGCATGCGGGTATGGCACACGTTTATCATATTAATCACTTGCTCTTTTACGGCCCTAATAAGCACCCATACCTGATGACTCACATATATTTGCTGGCTGAGGTTGTGCTGGTATTCATTGTTAATTTCAGCTATCAGTATTTGTTTAAAATCCTTGGCACTGATGCCTGGCTGGCTTACACGGGGCAATAAGTTTGGCGGAGAAATACGCTCTAGGAACAAAGACATTCGTTCATAAGCTTGCAAACGCAAGGGGGTAAACATTTCTTCATTTTTGAGCCTGAGCTCCAGGTTGCGTTTTCGTTCTTCGTTTTTAAAGAAGGCCGTGAGCATGAAATAAGCCAATAGCCCTACAATGAGGGATGGGATGGTAAAGTAGAGGATATATAGAAACTCCATAAGTAATAATTAATGGTTAATGGTTAATGGTTAAACGTATTTTTTGATGATTTATTGTGGTACAAATATAGAGGGAATCGGGAAATTTTTGAATTTGGGAAATTTCAATGCTGTTCCATCGCAGTGAATGATTTTTGTGATTGGGGTAATTTAATTACATGTGTGGGCATTGAATAAGTTTGAAAAAATACAAAGTAGAATCTGAAAATTATTTTGGGAGTTTAAAAAATTGAGTATATTGATTACACTTAATTCTTCCATTTTATTGCAAGAACTACATTACATTTGTTCCGAATAAATGATGGAACAGTCAACATTTAAAAAATTATATAGTGTCGATGGGCTCATATATGCATCCATACTGGTTTTAATTGTTATATTAAGATATAATGTACTCATTAACTTCGGATTCAAATACACCGATAGCGATCAGTCTATTATGTGGCTTGGATTAAAAGACTATTCTAATGGATTATTTTATGAGCCGCGGTTTTATGGTCAAGCCTACAATACCATGCTGGAAGCACTGTTTGCTGTTCCATTGTATAAAATGGGAATACCTATTTATAAAGCATTGCCGCTTATTACGAGTATTCTCACACTAGCTCCTTATATAATTATTTCGCTCGGTACTTTTATAAATAAATCTACTAAAATATCATTAGTAATTCTTTCTATCCCTTTATTGCTGCCTGTAGAATATTCTCTGGTTACAGTTTTATCCAGGGGATTTGTGACTGGAATTTTTATCAGTGCTTTGGGTTGTATGGGAATATTTTATCCCAAATCAAAAATCTCTTTTCTCGTAGCAGGGTTTTTTGCTGTTTTAGCATATTCTATTAACGCAAATTCTATTTTACTTTCTTGCCTATATTTATTATACTTATTGGGAAATAATATCAAAAACAAACAATTCTATCTTTTCTCTTCCATTGGCATAATCGCTGGATTTATCATACATTATTCAATAGCTCATTTTTATATATTACATCCTTATAATAACCTTCACACCATACAATTAGATTTTTCATTTAATAATATAGTTTCATCATTCAATCAATTAGATCTATATTTTAACAATGTAGTTCCTGTATTTTGGGGAATGGGATTTTTAGTACTATTATTATTTATTGCTATAGCCATTTACTTATATGTAAAAAGGCAATATATACATGCTATTTCAGTGGGTATAATGCCATTCTTAATTATTATAACACTAGGTATCAACAAGGTGCATGACGGCACAGAATCTATATTTTTCTCTTATTCCAGAATGTATTTATCTCTTCCAGTATTGTTAGGCTTATCCCTATCTTTTTTAGCTGACATCCAATATTCCAATAAATTTTATCTATACCTAATTTTACCTTGTGTGTGTTTTATTTGTCAGCTTAATTTTCTCAATGCCAAAATAGAAACTCAGGTCAATCCTTCAAAGAACCATATAGTAAGTGTGATAGAAGTATCCAAGTTAATGTATGAATGCAATAATCTTAAAAATATATGCACTAAATATCATATTCAATTGGTTATTATTTCCAATCATTGGAATTATAATTTTTTTAATTATGGCTGTCCAAGTTGTATAGATAGTTTCCCAAAAACCCTACGTCCATCATACGAAAGAAGGACTTGGAGATTGATTGAGGATGAGCAATATATATATAAAAGTATATTAATAATTGATACGGATAGAAACTTTACTGATGAGTTTGATTTTATAAAAAAAATAGAGAATCGTAATGATTTATATATGATAAAAAATAACCATAAATACACTATGGATTTATTAAAATCATTAGATATACCCATTAGAGAATATAAATAATTAACCCAAATGGACTATCCGCTCCACGCCCAACTCGTCAGGGCATTGTTTCAATAATTTTTCCAAACTCATATTCTTTACAGGATGTACAAACTGTGGAGCCATCTCACACAAAGGCTCCAGCGTGAATCTGCGTTTATGTAATTGTGGATGTGGAACAGCGAGCATATCACTATAGTATATTATACTTCCACAAAACAATATATCAATATCTATAATACGTGGACCCCATTTTTCTTTGCGTTCACGTCCCATTTTTTTTTCTACTTGTTGGGTAATTTCAAAAATTTGTTGTGGTCTAAGCAAAGTATGATATATAATAACTTGGTTGTAGAAATCGGGTTGCTCAGTATTGCCCCAAGCTTTGGTTTTATATAATGATGATAATTTGTGATTGCCGAATCTGGCATCTAATAAATTAATGGCAGTGGTGAGTTGTTCCATACTATCGCCCATATTACTGCCCAACAGTATATATAAATCCCTCACGGCAATTCTCCTTTCCCTTGTCTGATTAATTCAGGTTCATCGCCCGTACAATCTAATACTGTTGAGGGAATATTTCCTCCAGTGCCTCCATCAATCACTGCTTCCACTTGGTCTTCATAAGCCTCGTGAATTAATTCGGGATCAGTTAAATATTCTTCCACCAAATCGGTACTGTGCAACGATGCGGAAACCAAAGGCTCATCCAGCATTTGTATCAGCGTGCGGGTTATCATACAATCGGGTACACGTATTCCGATGGTTTTTTTGGAACTGTTCCTGAAAATTTTAGGTACGTTATTATTGGCATTTAATATAAAAGTGAAAG
>JAYVCI010000010.1:0-18363 GCA_043750035.1 Chitinophagaceae bacterium | reverse complement strand
GTTGATTCATCGTATTTTTTCAAAGTTGCAGTACTAGATAGTTGTGGGAATATCAGTACCACATTTTCACCTGAGCATGGCAGTATGGTTTTGGTTACTGTTCCCGGAGAACAGAATATAAGTCTTAACTGGAATAACTACACCGGATGGCAGCCAGATAGTTTTTTAATATTGCGTAATGGAAAATGGTTAGCTTCAGTGCCCAGCAATACGTTCAGTTATATTGATTCCCCATTGTCGTGTGTTAGGGTAATGTATTATCAGGTAAAAGCCACGAACAGCCAATTTAATACTTATAGTTTTTCTGACTCTTCCTATACCAGACCCAATGACCGCACTCCCCCTTCGCCAAGCTATATAAAATTTGCTACGGTGCATCAAAATAATCATACGGCTAAAATTGAGTTCACAGCATCTAAAACATTCGACATTGCGTTCTATGATATATTCCGCAAACCAAATGGCACCAATGGATGGGTAAAAATTGCCCGTACTACTGATACTGTATATTATGATAGTACAGTTGATGCCGCTCGTGCCTCTTATTGTTACCGCATTCAATCGGGCGACTCGTGCAGTAACTATAGTTTGCCCAGCAACGAAGCATGTTTGATTTGGTTAAAAGGCAAGAGCCGTAATTTGAGCAACCATTTAAGTTTTACACCCTATACGTTCTGGAACAATGGTGTTGACCATTATGAAGTTTACAGGACCGATGATGGTAATATGACCCAGTTAATTTATACAACTGTAACACCACCTACCCTGTACATGGATAGCCTGATGAGCAGAACCGAGGTTGAGAATTTTTGTTATATAGTAAAAGGAATTGAAAACCTGGGCGGTTATGAAGCTGTCACTTTCTCGAACGAGTTATGTTTAAAACAAGAGCCCTTGGTATTTTTCCCCAATACTTTTACACCCAACGATGATGATCTGAATGAAACATTTGGCCCAACCGGATTATACTATAAAAAGTACGATATGCAGATTCTCGACCGTTGGGGCGGTGTTATATTTAAGAACAGTGAAGTGAACCCCAGATGGGACGGTAAGTTCGGCAATAATGGCGTAATTGTGCCAATGGGGGTTTACCTATACCGTGTTAAAATATATAGTTACGATGGCAAAGAAACTAACTATAATGGGTTGATCCAGATTATTAGATAATTATTATAGAATGTATGTCGTCATTCTGAGGAACGACGGGCAGACTGTGCGTATGAGTGACGAAGAATCCCATTGAGTGTGTGCTCGGGAATTTCTATCACTCTGAGCATACACTCAATGAGATTCTTCACCCGACCCTCCCACAACCTTCGCACATCGGGTTCAGAATGACGCTAGTTTTTCTTATATAATTGCCTAATCGCTGCAAGGTGCGATAACAAAACCAAAGGCACCACACAGCAAGGCAACCATACAAAAGGAAAGTACAATACTGCTATATTGGGCTGGTCGAAAGCGAATTTTTGAAAGGGGAAAGGTGCTGATAAAACAGCATGGGCAACAACATTGACGAGGAGGCCCAGGCATATAAAATTCCATACCAGTAATAAGGGTTTATTGATAGGGCTATTGGCTTTATTTTTTATAAATGCAAAGTAATATATAACAGTAGCAGAGATGCCCGACAGGATATCAAAATTCCTTCCTTCAAATGTGATAAGTTGGGGCACTGCTTTATATAGGAACAACCAAAACAAAACAATCTCTACAGGTATTCTGATAGTATGTAAAACGGTGAGTGTTTTAACATCTAAATTGTCTATATAGTTTCTCCCACTTTTTGTTAAAAACAATATAATAATTCCCAGGAAAGGGGGCATCACCAATAAGATAAACCTTGGTGGTACCGTATCTGTAACGGTATAAAAACCTGAAAGCCCAACTATCGTTTGTATAATAAGCCAAGCCAATAAAATAAATAATGTTATATTGGATTTGCGGGCAGCTTTATAAAAAAACCAAACGGTTAAAAGCGTAGTGAGTCCGAAAACGAGGCTGATGAAAATAGGGAGATTGTTGATCATGGTTGTATATTATATTTTGAAGGAGGAAATGTTAGTGTTATATATCAAAAATCCCCGATACATTTTGTTGGGTCATAATATATCACGAGCCAACAAAATGTATCGGGGAAATAAAAATTTATAATAATCTGTTATGCTGTTTTTTTATCCATGCCCATAATCCAGCCCACAATACCGCCCGCAATAGCAAATATAACAGTGCTTGCTGCCACATCTACAATTAGGGCGTTCATGTTTTTATAGCAGGTGGTCATTGCGTGCATACCTAGTCCATGTGCCAAGGCAAGTAACAGCCCTATTAAAGCTCCCTTTTGTAAACCTATTGACATACCTCGGGTACTGCTCCACCCTAGCATCAGGGCAACAAAGTATCCTTTAATTAGGCAACTGGCAACCATTGCCCACCATACCATTTCTTCCATTTTCCGCATACCTGTTTGTTCCATGTTTGATGAATCGGCCATAAAATCTTTAAGCAGCATTCCATAAACCACCCACCCAAGAAAGAAGAAAGCCACACCAGCGACTAAACCTCCAAGAATTGTTTTGTTGTTCATTTTAGTATTTAATTAAGGTTAGAAAAAAAACAAACTTAGTACATTAAGTTTATGATTGCCAATTATTTCTATAATTTTTATCCATAATTTTTAAACATTGGGGCAAGATTTGCCTGATGTAGTACTTTTTGGATTTTAGGTTTCGCTGTTATACCCTATTTATATGGCTTTCTATATAATGTTCCGTCTGTTTCAGGGTTAAAAATAAGAAGTTTCTGCGGTGGTGTCGAACGTCTATTATTTCGTACAAATTATCTTCATTGTTGTCGCAAGTTTCCCGCAGTATCACTTGTGACTCTTTATGAACTCAGCAGTTTTTCGATGCCGTTGATATTTCGTCCCTACGGGACTTTTGCGAAAACATATATAAACAATTCTACCAATATTACGTCCCTATGGGACTCAAGAATATGTATAATGTAAGTCTCATTTGGGCAAAATATCGGTAAGAGCGGTAACGCATATAAGTGCAAGTCCCATCGGGACGATATATCGGTAAAAAAATAACGACAACAAACGCAAGTCCCGTAGGGACGAAATATAAATAATGAACTAAAAAATTATCTACTAAATCTCACTTCTCCCAAAACCTACTCTTCTTCCCCTCCTCTCACATCGGGCGAATCTGTGATTCGTTCGAGCTCATCTAGCGTTTTCAACGCGATACTAGAGGCAAGCATAAAGTACACACAGGCGTCACAGACTCAAAAGGATTTCGAACGAATCGCAGATTTGCCCGATTGGATGGTTTTGTATGAGGTTTTGAGGCAGAGGATGAGTGATCCCGATAGCTATCGGGAGTGAAAAACTAAAAGTGAATAATAGGGGTAAGGGATAGGGAATAAGGGCCATTCGGCAGATATAGAGAAAGTGAAAAACTAACAGTGAAAAGTAGTTATATTTGCCTTTGTAAAGAATTTAAATACACATGCCAGTAGTTTCGATGTTTTATGGGTTGATTATTTCCATGTTATAGATAATTTTAGGAACGTGCATTTTGAAACGAAACAACAGATAATGAGAAATCTTTTGACAACTATTTTCTTCAATGTTCTTCTTACGACTTTAGTTTGTGGTCAAACTAATTTTCAATGTGACAGTATAACGGTATATAATGGAGAGTTTGATAAGCTTTTCCAAGACGAATACAATTCCATCAAGTCAGACACTGTATTAGCTATTCGACATTGTTATAGCACAAACGGTTGCTCTAACACATTCGGGCTTCTTTGTTGGAAAGTAAATGGACAATACCATTTTAAAGAGGTTCAACGAAAGAATGGGAAGATAAAAGTATTATCCAAACTTGACAAGGAATTAGTAGAGCATTTAATTAATTTTTATGATAAGAAAATATTTGATACGACAGTTGAACTTGAAGAAAAGGATCTTTTGTTTATTGATGATGGGCCATTAACTTTGGTACTTTATAGAACAAAGGTTAAATGTTGGCGATTTAATATTGGATATTCAAACTCTACAACAGACATGAAAGTAGCTTGGACAAAGAAGCTTTTGGCTTTAATGAGAAAAAGCAATTCGTGGTGAAAAGATATATCCTATTGAACCATTAAAATAAACAATTATGCTACCAAGAGTAACTCAAGTAACTGCAAAAGATAATTATTTATTGAATATATTATTCAGTAATGGAGAAAAAAGAGAATTCTCGGTAAAACCTTATTTGGATTACCCTGTATATAAATCTTTGCAAGAAAAAACATTTTTCAATTCTGTATATACTCAAAATGGAACTGTATGTTGGGGAGAGAATGATATAGATTTTGACCCTGATACTTTGTATATTGAGAGTGTTGTGGTGGATTAATTTTGAGAACCATATACACTAATCATCTTACTACTTATTTCCTTCATTTTATTAATTAAAGAATCTGGTTTAATAATTCTTAAATCTGAACCAAAACTTAGTAGTAAAGCAGTAAGTTCGTTGTTTGGTATTACAGTAATTTCAAAAATACATTCAGTATGACTATCCGAAATTATTTCTTGGGTATGATGAATTTTCTTTGTTTTGATATAGTTTGCTCTATTGGACGAAATTGAAAATCTAATTGTCTCTCTTTGTAAATCATATTTTGTAACACCTATAATATCATTAAAGTATTCATCAAAATTAATTACAGTAGCTACATACTTAGTAGATTCATTGACATCAATCTCGCTGACTATTCTATCTAGCCCAAATGTTTCCATTTTTTGAGAGTCGTTATTCAGTCCAATTAAGAACCATCGTTTATTGTACTCCTTTATATAGTATGGGTGGATTTTTACTTTAATTTTCTTTTCGAAGTGAAATGGATAGTAATAAAAATCTACCACCTTTCCTTCTATTGTTGATTGATATAAGACTTTGAGATAATTTGTACCGGTAGCAACTGCATTATCAAATGATATTACTTTCCTATTTTCTAGTCCTTTCAAACCTGCTTTATTTTCCATAACTTCTATCACATCATTTAATCCATCCAATTGAGGAAGGAATGGAAACTGGGATAATATTAGTTGAGCTTCTTTTAAAAGGTCAGCATGTTTTTTTATAAAGCCGTGTTTGGTGATTGAAAAAGTTTTATCCTCATAATAGTACTTTTTTTGCATTCTATCATATATGATTGGAGCATCATAATCCCTCCGCATCTCTGAAATATCTTTCTTTATTAAGCCCTGAGAAGGGGGATAACCAACTTGAGGTGATTGCTCACAAGCATCAGCTAATTTCCCCCAATCACAATATAGTCCTGTTTTCAAACAATTATCAATTGCAAAGAATCTTCCTGTTTTATTTAGATTTTTCATAATTATTTTTTTGCGGGTTCACTCGGGTCACGATAACATGGTTACTTGCCCTCATTAATTATTTATACATGGAACAGAACACATCTCTAAAAGGCTTCTTGACGGTTGAGCCTACATCAGAACAAATCAAAGCACTTGATTTGAGTGAAAACTTTTTTACCGAGAATCGCCAAGACGATTTCTTGATAATCAGAGGTTCAGCAGGAACAGGTAAATCAACATTAGTTAAGGCAATTACTGATTACCTAACCAGTAAAGAAACAAAGTTTGTCTTGGCTGCACCAACCGCTAAGGCTGCAAAAGTAATACAAAACAAGACTGGTTTTGCTGCAAGAACAATTCATAGCTTGATATATAAACCGGAAGTTTTAAAACATGGATGTGGTGTAAAAATGGTTAGAAAACAAAATCAATCAGCTGATCAAACAGTTTTCATTATTGATGAAGCTTCTATGATTATTGATGTTCTAATGAATAATGAAAGCTTTGTTGCTTCAAAACCATTATTGACAGATTTGATTGACTATATAAAGCAAGGCAATAAATCAAATCAAGTTATTTTTATTGGCGATGTATATCAGTTACCACCGATTAATTCTCTTGATTCTCCTGCATTGAGTCCAACCTATCTAACAACTCAGAAAGGCTTAAAAGGTGCTATGGTTGAATTGACAGAAGTAAAACGTCAAGACAAGGATTCGTACATATTGAATGCCGCAACATTATTGAGAAATTCAATTGAGAAAGGTGTAGGATTTCCTGGGTTAGAATGCAATATGTTAAACAAAAGCACTAGTGCGATATATAAATTTATGGAACTTTATGAAGCAGATAAATTTAATAAAGTAACTGTGTTAGCATGGAGAAACAATGATGTAAATTGGTTTAATAATGCCATAAGGAGCAGGTTAGGGTTTAGGCTTAACTCTTTAAGCGAGGGAGATCAAATTACTTTACATGCTAATTTTAGTGGCAACGGGCGAGCAATTGCGAAAGGAGAATCTGGAATTGTGAGAAAGGTCCATGAAAGAATTGAACAGTTTGCAGATATAAATTTTTGTGATGTGGATATTGAATTCTCAAATGGTGTGGGAGAAAAATTCAATGTCTCAACAAAGGTTATGCTTGATGTTCTTACTAGTCTCGATGGAGAAATTGGTTTTGCAAAGGAAAACGCTTTATTTGCAGAAGTTATGAAATACAATAGCACTTTTAGGGAAAGTAAAATGCCTTCTGATGATAAATATATTGGTGCTATGCGATTACGTTATGGGTATGCTGTAACATGCCATAAAGCACAGGGGGGTGAATGGGAAAATGTAATTCTTCACCCATGGGTGAAACCGAATGATTATCGCTGGCTTTATACTGCAATTACTAGAGCTTCAAAAGAATTATACTCTTATAATGCTTAATATGGTAAACGTATTCAAATCAAAATTGCTCAAATCAATTTCAGATGAAGAAATTGAAATCACTCGGCAACAAACTGAGATATTTAAGACCGCTATTCTAAGCAAAGATTTGCTGTTGTTAAGTACTATACTAAATGAGAAATACACTTATATTGAAGGTAGAAATAAAGCTGAAACAATTGCATATTTTGCAGATCAATTTTCAAAATTTCCCAACCATAATTCGAAACCTGAAGATATTGTTGCAACTTTCTATTGTTACGGGTGTCAGCAGGGAAATATTGCACTACGTTTTCTTTATGGATGTTGGCCTATTATTGAAACAAAAGAATATGTTGATAAATCAATTGTGCTTGCTTTTAAAAATGGATTAATTTCGGATTTAACAATTTGTTACGGATATTGCAGTGCTGAAAGAATACAAGAAATTGCCATACAAAACTAAGTTCCTGCGGAAAGGATTTTATCTGCGTTGTGCTTCGCAACGTGCTTTACAATGTAGTAACGTAATAGTTTATTATAGTTTATTGTTTTATTATAATATTACTTTTAATTTTTCTATTATTGTTTTTTTATTTTTTTTATTACGATTTAGAAATCCCGCAGGAGTTTAGTTTATATGGAATTTAACCAATTAGAATTAGAGGAAATTAGTTTTAAACTCAGGCAAGGCCAAACTTTGGACGACCTTTCTGATTTGATTAATTATATTATCACGCTTCAAAATTTGAAAACAGGTACTCAGTATAAACTCATTTCTACTAAAAAGCTTAAATACTACTATTCAAATATTAATAAAATGTATATTAATTTTGATATCCCCAAAAAGACAGGAGGGGTGCGAACTATAACTGCCCCCGATAAATTTCTTAAGAAAGTTCAAAGAAGAATTAATCTTATTTTAAGTTTAGCCTTTCAACCAAATCCGGCAGCTCATGGATTTATAGAAAATCGAAGTATTGTTACAAATTCCGAATTCCATGTTTATGGAGATTATGTTTTAAATATTGATTTAAAAGATTTCTTTCCTTCAATTCATTATAGTAGAATTAAGGCGGTATTAACTTTCAAACCTATCCAACTTAAACTTGATTTTGCTCATCTAATTTCAAACCTATGCTGCTTTGAAGGGAAATTACCACAAGGGGCACCCACTTCTCCTATTATCACCAATATTGTTAGCCAAAGATTAGATAAAAACTTAATGCATCTTGCTCACTCAAATAATTGCTTTTATACAAGGTATGCTGATGATATTACTTTCTCTAGTGAGAAAAATATTTTCACAAAAGAATTTATGATTAAGCTGGACAGCATCGTAAAATCAGAAGGATTTATCATAAATGAAAAGAAAACACGAATCCAAGACAAGACCGTAAGACAGGTAGTAACCGGAATAACGGTGAACGAAAAATTAAACTTACCACGTGAATATGTCCGTAAAATAAGGGCAATATTGAACAATTGGGAAAAGGACGGATATGAGAAAGCAAGTGCTACATTTGCATCATTCTATCCGCAAGAAAAAGGTTTTATGAGAAACAAGACTATTCCGAAAATGGAAAGTGTTTTAAGTGGGAAAATTCTTTTTCTTGGAATGGTAAGAGGGAAAGATGATGAAATTTTTTTAAGATACAGTAATAAATTAAATGAATTAATAAATAAGAAAAATGGAATATAACGAAGTCATAAAATTTTACGAAACAAATCTTGAAATACTGCAAATCCTAAAGTCTCTAGAAAAAAGAAGTACGGACTTTTACAAAAAATTCAGTGTAGATTCGCTTAAAGCAGAATTGGCTTCTTGTTTTTTTGAAATGAATAAAGCTGAAATTTGCAATAACCTCCCAGAGTATTTCTTTCATTTACAAAAGCAAATAGAAATAATTATTGATTATTCTATTAAGAATATTATCACCATTGATAAGATAAAAGAGGATTCAAAAACTATTTTTATAGATTCAGATGAAGGTAAAACCCCCTTAGGTAAGTTCTTGTTTGCTTATAATTATCCTCCTGAAAAAAATGAAAATAAAATATATTCTTATATAAAAAATAGAGATCGATGGGAATTTAAGATTCAACCCCAAAATGAAGCGTTAATCAATGGTTTTGTAGCAATTAATTTTGAAGAATGGTCTAAGGCAATGATATCACAATTTGAAGGCGATTTGGAGAAAATAGAATTTAATAAAATTCCAGTTAGTCAAAAGCTGAATATATTTTATGCCTATTATATTTCAAAAAATCCGAATGAAAAAAAAGATAATGTCTTTACTAGAAATAAAATATTAAGTATTTACACTACCAATACTATGATTGCTTTTAGGAATCAACATTCGCATGGGAATGTTGATTTAAAGCAAAATCAAAGTGACCTTATAAATGCAGCAAAAGTCAAAAATTTGGATAACTTATATTTTTTCTATAACGAATATTATAAAATATTATACGCAATAGTCTCTAATTTTATTAAAAAAAGTAGTAACGCTGAATTATTAATGTAGAAAAATATTTACACCTCGGTCTTCTCACTTCTCCCAAAACCTACTCTGCTTCCCGTCCTCAAATAAATGCTTGAGAATATCTTTATCAATATCAGAGAATTCTATACCACGGCGTGAGGCCATAATGGTTGCCATTTCATATACTTTGGGTAATTGGAAAGTATCGAAACCTTGTGCTCCACCCCAGGCGAAGGAAGGTATATAGTTGCGGGGGAAACCTGCTCCAAAAATATTGACTGCTACGCCTACTACGGTGCCTGTATTGAACATGGTATTGATGCCACATTTGGCATGGTCGGCCATCATGAGGCCGCAGAAAGTTTGGCCGGTGTTTTCAAATTTTTCTGTTATATAATTCCAGAGTTTTACTGGGGCGTAATTGTTTTTGAGATTACTGTTATTAGTATCGGCTCCTATATTGCACCATTCGCCTATTACGGCATTGCCAAGGAAACCATCGTGACCTTTATTGCTATAACCCCACATCACTATATTATTTACTTCGCCTCCTATTTTGCAATAAGGACCCACTGTTGTTGCTCCATATACTTTGGTGGCAAGCTTGGTACCTGCGTGGTCGCATAATGCAAATGCTCCGCGTATAATTGTTCCTTCCATTACCTCGGTGTGGTTTCCTATATATATAGGCCCGGTTTTGGCATTGAGGATGGAGCTTTCTATAATAGCACTTTCTTCCGCAAAAATTTGTGAATCATTATATAGTCTATTGGTACTATTTATATTGGCTGAGGTACGTCCAGCAGTGAGCAATTCAAAGTCTTGCTTAATGGCGGTATCGTTTTTGGTAAATATATCGGTAAGATTTTGCAGGTGTATAAAGTTGGTGCTTTTACAAATTATTTTATCTGAATTGGGTATATTATTTTCACTATATATATAATCCAGTTCTGCAACAAAAGCTATGAGTGTATTATTATAATATAAAGATTGTCCCATGCGAAGTTGTAATACTTCCTCACATAAATTTTTGGTAGGGCAAACGGCACCATTTATATATAAGTTTTCATCTGCTTTTATAACAGAAAATTTTGCACTGAGATAATCTTGTGTAGCATAAGATATATTGGCTTTTGTATGTTTCTCCCACTTTTCTTTAATGGTAAGAATCCCAATACGCATATCCCCAACAGGTCTGGTAAATGTGAAGGGAAGTAGTTGTCCCCGTTCAGCTCCGTCGAATAGGATAATGTTTTTCATATATATTATGTCAGTCTGAGTTCATCGAAGACGGTGTGCTCCATTTGTCGCCCTTCGATAAACTCAGGATGACAAATGGGCATTAGGCATTAATATCGAAAGTATTCATAAAGGCGGTAGTAAAATTGCCATCACGGAAATCTTGGTTATGCATGAGTTTTTGATGCAATGGAATGGTAGTATGCACCCCTTCCACAATAAATTCAGAAAGGGCTCTATCCATCTTCACAATACATTCTTCACGGGTTTGTGCTACCACAATCATTTTGGCTATCATACTATCATAGTTTGAGGGAATGGTATAGCCAGCATATATATGGGTATCTACACGAACGCCGTGCCCACCAGGCTTGTGCAAGGATGTAATTTTGCCTGGACTAGGCATAAAATTATTATAAGGATCTTCTGCATTGATACGACACTCCAGTGCCCAACGGTTGCTGGGGAAATAATCTTTGCCTGAAATAGGAACACCCGCAGCAATCAATATTTGTTCTTTCACCAAATCGAAATTCAATACTTCTTCGGTAACAGGGTGCTCCACTTGTATACGTGTATTCATTTCCATAAAATAGAAATTTTTGTGCTTGTCAACCAAAAACTCCATCGTGCCCACACCTTCATAAGCAATAATAGCAGCTCCGGCTTTGGCGGCGGCACCCATTTTCTCACGCAACTCAGGCGTAACAAAAGGCGAAGGACATTCTTCCACCAATTTTTGATGCCGGCGTTGTATCGAACAATCACGTTCGCTCATGTGGCAAACAGTTCCGTATTGGTCGCCGGCCAGTTGTATTTCTATATGGCGTGGTTCTTCTATATATTTTTCGAGATACATGCCATCGTTACCAAAAGCATTTTTAGCTTCATAGCGGGCACTATCCCAAGCTTCTTGAAAATCTTCTTCTTTCCATATAATACGCATTCCTTTACCACCACCGCCTGCTGTTGCTTTTATAATAACAGGGTAACCCACTTCAGCAGCTTCGCGTTTTCCATCATCCACACTTTCTAATAAGCCACCACTGCCGGGTATTAATGGAACACCCGCATTTCGCATAGTGTCCTTGGCATTGGCCTTGTCGCCCATCGAATTAATTTGCTCAGGCGTGGCACCAATAAATTTAATCCCGTGCTTGCGGCATATTTCGCTAAACTTGGCATTCTCGCTCAAGAAACCATAGCCTGGATGTATGGCATCGGCATTGGTAATTTCGGCCGCAGCTATAATATTGGGAATGTTGAGATAACTGAGCGGACTGGGGGCTGGCCCAATACAAACGGCTTCATCGGCAAAGCGTACGTGCAAACTTTCTTTATCGGCTGTACTATATACGGCCACAGTTTTTATGCCCATCTCTTTGCAAGTACGAATAATGCGAAGGGCGATTTCGCCACGGTTGGCAATCAGTATTTTTTTAAACACAATTATATAGTTTTAATATTGAGTTTTGAATTTAAATGATGTATTGACCTACTTTAACTTATATATAATATATAAATCTTGAACAATTCAAAAACAGCGAGTGTAATGATTAAGCTGGTTCTACTAAAAACAATGGTTGATCATACTCAACAGGTTGTGCATTTTCCACAAGCACTTTTACTATTTTGCCACTGATATCGCTCTCAATTTCGTTGAACAATTTCATGGCTTCTATAATACATACCACCTTGCCCTGTTTTACATCATCACCTACACCAACAAACTGCGGCTTGTCTGGCGAAGTTGAACGGTAGAAAGTACCAATCATGGGCGATTTGATGGTGATTAAATTACTGGCTGCTTCTACAGGTGCTGCCGTTTCTGCGGGTAAGGCTGAAGGAGCAGTGGCAACTGGGGCAACTGCTGCCACAGGGGCTTGCACCATTTGAGAATGAACTACCACTGGTTGGCCAGATGTGGTTTTGATGGTGATTTTAAAATCGCCCTGTTCAATTCCCACTTCCGATACACCGGCCTGCGAAACAAACTTGATAAGTTCTCTTATTTCTTTAAGTTCCATATTGTTAACGTATGCATAAGTTTTGCAAAATGCAGGGGTCAAAGAAAACACAAAATAGCCCAACTGCCAAACACTATTTATAAACCTGTGGCGTTGGTTGTGTCCCTTCCCGAAGACGCTTCGGGATTATTCGGGAGGGTGACGTGGCAAATTATAAACCGATAGCTATCGGATCTACGCGGTCAATCCCATCGTGAATTATGAAAGGTCTATTGATTTACGGTATTTGTATTAATAGTTGTTTAATACTTGCCTGATATGGTTTTGCAAAACGAACAAACTTTTATTGAAATCAATGTTATTGGTTATTATCAAATCACTGTGGTTACGGTAGGGAAAAAGATATTGCTCATAAGCAGGTTTTACATGGTTGTCCCATTGGTATTTTATGATATCAACTTCAATCCCACGTTCAGTATTATCACGCTGTAAGCGGCGTTGCCATTTGAGTTCTTCATCCGCATCCACAAAAATTTTCAACTGTAGTTGTTCGGCTATTTCTGCGAAATGATATATAAAAAGACCTTCCACAATTATAATAGGTGCGGGGTTTATTATAATAGTTTCTGGTACTTTATTGGGGTTGTTGAATACATATTCTTTCTTGGTAATACTTTCTCCGTTTTTCAGGTTTTGTATATCAATTAAAAATCTGTCCACATCAATACAAGAGGGCAAATCATAATTTACCATGCCATTGCTATCAACCTGTTGCTCGTGCATGGGTTTATAATAATTATCCTGTGATACTACGCAAATTTCATGCTTGCCAAATGTGTTTTTAAGCTCCAGCAGAAAAGATGTTTTGCCTGAGGCACTGCCGCCGGTTATTCCGATGATGTAGGGGTTGGTGGGCATAAATTAGATTTATATATATTTAGTCAAACTTCAAATGTTTCACACTCTCACCTGAGTCACGCAGTTCTTTCAAAGAATCTATCCCGATCATCAAATGTTTTTCTGCAAATTGGCCGGTTACTTTTTGGTCGCTCTTACTGGTTTTTACGCCCTCGGGGGTCATGGGGTTATCACTTACCAATAATAAAGCACCGTGCGGGATTCCATTGGCAAAACCTACTATAAATATTGTAGCGGTTTCCATATCTATGCCCATGGTTTTTATATCATGCAAATAGTCTTTAAACTTTTTGTCGTGCTCCCATACCCTGCGGTTGGTGGTATAAACAGTGCCTGTCCAGTAATCGCAGTTGTGTTTTACGATGTTAACTGATACCGCTTTCTGCAGGCGGAAAGAAGGCAGGGCGGGTATTTCTGGGGGCAAATAATCATTGCTGGTGCCTTCGCCACGAATAGCCGCAATGGGTAAAATAAAATCGCCCAATTTGGTTTTTTTGAGCCCGCCACATTTGCCCAAAAACAAAACTGCTTGGGGCATCACGGCAGAAAGCAAATCCATTACCGTAGCAGCCATAGCACTGCCCATCCCAAAATTGATGATGGTAATATTATCATGCGTACATGTTTGCATGGGCTTATCTTTCCCTATTATCTCCGCTTTGAATTTTAAGGAAAACAATTCTATATAATTGCTGAAATTGGTGAGCAATATATATTCACCAAATTTGTCTAATGGTGTGCCTGTGTAGCGGGGTAGCCAGTCTTTTACTATATCTTCTTTGGTTTTCATGTTTTATCTTTTTTATAACTTGTCACTCATAGTGGTGCTGTCATGCTGAGTCTTATCGAAGCATAGACAAACCCAAGTGCTGTGCAGCAAACCCTTCTTATTATATAAGAAAAAAAACCCTGCCTTTGTGGGGCAGGGTTTTTATTGTAATATTATAATTTTAACGAGCGACTACAAAACGGTGGGTAACGCTTTGGCCGTTTACATTCAATGTCATAAAGTATATACCATTCTGTAGCGATAAAGTAGAGAGCGGTAACATTTGAGAACCATTTGAAAGAGCTTTGTTCGCAACAGTTTGAACAAGTTTGCCAGTAACATCAGTGATTGCTATGCTTACATTGGCAGCTTGGGTCAAGTTCAATTCTATATTGATTACGTCTTGTGTAGGATTGGGATACAATGAACTCACTGAAATTTCAGAAACACGTTTTTCGGTTACACCCGTTCCCCATACAGAATTTTCTTCCATAACGTTTAATACCTCATACTTGGTTAAATCGGTAGGATCATACATGCTCACAAAACCAACGATACTGATATTGCTAGGTTTGTTTAAAGCATCACCATCATACTCGTTACACAAAGTGCAAGGAAGTGTGTTTTTGCCAGTAAGCCCAGTAACTGTTTTAAGAACAGGCAGTGTATAAGAATAGCTTTGGGTATAGCTATCACCTTTGGAAACTATATTGGGTATTATACCTGTGGTTCCCCAGGCAGTTGAAGGAATGTTACGTACCACATGGTTGTGAAAGTAGCCTACCATATATTCAGGCTCATTATATAATAGATGCGTTTTATCAGTAGCACCACTTTCTTTACTAAAATATTGATGTTGAGTCCAAATAGTTGTTGGTTTACCTGTCGAACCTGTAGTATATGGTCCACGAACTTTATCTTCAATAACAAATGCATTCAAACGGAGGTCGCCCATATAATAATCAGCAAAAGTAGCTTTTACAGTAAAGGTTAATTTACGGGTAGCGGCGTTATATGTTTTATCAGTAATAGTAACATCAACAGGAGTAGAAGCTTTTAATTTAGCATCTACATTTTTTACCCATGTATTACGGCTTTGCCCAATTGTGGTTTGTCCAGCAAAAAGTGTACGGTCAATAACACCATAGGGATATCCAGTGGCAAATTGAGAATTTATAATATCGCTTTGTCCGTTGCTCATACCATCAGCATTGTGATGCACCACTCCAAAAACTTTTCCAGCATAGCTAGGGTCATCAAGAATACTGGTCATAATAAGGTGACCATCGGGGCAGTATCCGCACCATCCCCCAGAACCTTCTTCTAATAACACATGTTTGGTCCCGCTAATACCTTCGTTTACAAAACAAGTTACATTGAGCTCATCATCCGCTGGGTTTGCATCGGTATTTCCGTTAAGGTTAGAAGCCCATATTTTGCAATCATACAATTTACCTGGAGTAGCTGGAACCCAAGGAGTAGAATGGCTAAAGTTATAGGTACCACCGTTAGCTGCAATGTTTACACCATTAATAGTGGCTGTTACGGTTGCACCACCATCAACACTATAGTTAATGTCGAATGAAGTGATTGCACTTGTACCATTATTGGTAAGTGTACCACCCACAGTAATATTTCCTTTTTTAACAACAGGTTTCAAGGTAGTAGATGTAACAGAAGCATCCCAATCAGGTTGTGTACCTGCTTTGAATTTATATACATCACTTTTGCTAGCATCATAAGTACCATTAGCACCACCGAAGCCTAAATTTGGGCTTCCAGTAACTTGAACAGCTTGTGAACCATCAGCACTTGTTACACCGGTGGTAGCAGTGAATGTTCCAAAACCATAATTGTGAACGATATCAAAATCGGCACCTTCATATAATCTGATAGCAAAATAGGTTACGTCTTTACCGCTGGTAGCAGCAGCTTGAGCCAAACGCCATTGGATTACGAATACACGATTAGGAGATGAACCTAAAGTGAAAGTTCTAATATCAGAAGCAAAGTTTGAAACTTTTTCCAATTTGATATTGTCCCAAAAAGCAAAGATTGCATTTTTAGGTGCATTGGCATTAGGTATAGCAGTATTGGTTGTAAAATCAGTATCTTGACTTGCATCAAATGTGATATAACCACTAGTACTTGCTTTAAATTGGGTTACGGCATTGCCATAAAAATTCCAAGAGAAAGGTAAAGTTTTGGCAGCTGAAAGACTGTCAGTAGTGACACTAGGGGCTGCAGAAACTGTAGTTGCAGTAGTGTAGTTTAAGTCGTAGGGAGCAGTGGTGCCTTTAGCCTTTAAGTAATAATACCCTTGCCCGTGAGCCAGGCCAAATGAGGCAATAAGACCCGCGAATAGTAATAATTTTTTCATTTTTTTATTGATTTTAGATTAATTTGGGCTGCTAAGGTACAATCTTTTTTTACAATGCTAAAAAAAAAAAATCTTTTTTTTACAAATATGTAAAAACTTTTAATTAAAAAAAGTTGTCATACTCAGATACTTTTCTTTATTTTTGCATTAAATTAACAGTATTTATAAAATGAAAAAAATAATTTCACTTCAAGTTTTCCTTCTTGTTACAATAGCCATGTTTGGCCAGCAGTTTACACTTTCACAAAAAACAGTAAGTGTAGAAGGATCTGTTGGTAAAACTTTGCAGAAAATAGTCCAAATTACCAATAACAGTATTACGGATACTGATTTTACCTGGACTTTAATTAACGCCTCCTTAAAAAATAGTTGGGCAGCTACCCTTTGTGATCCCACTGTATGTCAGAGTTGGCCATTCAGTGCCAGTAATGCCTTTGAACTTGGAATGGGCAAAACAAAAACTTTTAAATTAGATGTAGAAGCTATAACTGAATGTGGAAGCGGTCAAGTTGCTATTGCCGTTAAATTAAATTCAGATCCTACAAATATTGATACATTGGTTTTTAATTTAAAAGCTTGGTGTACTAACAACGGTGTGGAAGATGTAAAATCAAAAACCCCGAAAGTGATTTTGTATGATGCGGCTGATAATGTGCAGTTATCAGGGATATCAGATTTTAAGCAAGTAAAAATCCTTGATATGAATGGCAGGGCAGTTGCCACACAACCATTAAATGGAAGTGATTTGCAAAGTATCTCTTTGCCATTTTTGCCCAAAGGTGTTTATATATTCCACTTCGAAAAATTTGGAATTGAAGTGAATGTGAAATTTGTGAAATTTTAATGTAATTTTCTATTGCTCTATAAGTTTAAATCCCTCCACCGATTTTGATAATGCTTTTACAAAATGATTCTCTGAATCTTTGGCATCGTAACGAAGCATACAGACAATAACTTTATTCCCTTTTAAGCAGCATTTGGTATATAACAGTTGTTTGTATATAGGGAATTCGCCTCTAAAATAAGCGGTTTGTTTTTGGTAATTAAAATCAACTTTGGGGTACTTGCCGTTACTATATATTCCGGGCAGGCACCATTTGTTTATATAGTCCTCAATACCCATTCCTTTTTGAAGCTGCACTTCTGTAACTTCAAAAAAAATATTTTTCCCAGGGCTGCACCTTAGTATCGGATCATCGGGCTTTATTTTCTTTTCAAAATTATATTTCAAATTGTAGTCTTTGGCATTGTCCACTTCAAATTGATATCCCACTTCTTTGTCAATATAATAGTTGCCTGCAAATTTATCAACTTTCGATTGACCGAATTTTTCCTCAATCTCTGCTACGCTTTTAATTCCCATGTTTATAGTATCCATGGCATCCAAATCTTTCAGAGAATCTTCCGGAGATTTTTTTTCATTCACCAGCTCTTTGGAATTATTATAATAGTTCCACGAAAAGTATAATATACAAGTAAAAGATATAATGATGATAAATGTAATACTGTATTTTTTTATTGATGCCATATTTATCAGTTTTATTATTTGATACTATTATATAATCCTATCAGTTTTTCAACCAGCGAATCCCATGAAAAATTCTTTTTATATTGTTCTACATTTGCTTTCATGGTATCATACCTGTTGTGGTCAAAAAAATCGTCAATACAGGTTGCAACTGCATCGGCATTGGGTTGGCATACATAGCCTACTTCGTTGTGTGGAACCAGCTCAGCCAAGCCTCCCACATCGGTTACCAGCATGGGCACATCATAATAGTATGCTATCTGGGTAACCCCACTTTG
>JAYVCI010000009.1:0-5728 GCA_043750035.1 Chitinophagaceae bacterium | reverse complement strand
GTTTCGGTAGCGGTGAAGGGGACACTTCCTACTTCTGTATAGGTAACTTTAACTTGCAGTGTGTTTTCTTTAACTAAATTGCCCTCAAGCGACATAGACCAAAACGGCGAACCTTCGCACATTCCCGCACCTTTGCCAAATACTTTTTTATCATCAAAGTATATTTTAATATAGTCAAACACAATAGTTCTTTTCATGGCATTGGGCGAAGTGGATTCATACCAGACAGAAGGAATATTTTCGAGATACTCTGCTACATTGTCTTCTGAAACCGCTTCCACAGATGCATATTCGGAAGTGTCGGGCATTTGATTGGATGGTAGTATAGTATAATATATAATTCCTTCATGGCCCAAAATATGCTGAATACCCATCCTGTCTTTCTCCCAATGAATAGCCCATTCTTCACACGCATCCACTTTTTCATAAGCAGTAATATGAACTTGTACTTTCATCAGCGTATCAAAAATATCACCTTTAAAACTATAATATACTTTTCCTGCCACTTCTTCATCTCTATATATTGCACCTTCCACTTTCCCGTTTAGCAATTTCATATATAGATATTCAGGTTTCTCAGTTTTTTCTGATTTAAAATAGTGTTCCCCATTCACTAGCTTATTAGCTGGTTCTTTTATATTATCCGAACCTGCATTGCAGCTTGCAAATATTATAATGACCCAGAACAAATTCAATATATTTCTAGGCATGGTTTCTATTATAATAACTGAACATAGCATGCATTATATATATACCATCCATTTAAAACAAGATAAGTTATTAGCAGTATCAATGAAGCAGTTTTGTCAAACCGCTGTGTTTGCTCAATTTTATTGGCTTTAACCAATATTAAAGTATATACTGAAAAGGCAATAGATGCAAAAACAAAAAACAGTGTAAACCCGTGCAGAGTATCCACCAAAGTAAAAGTGGTGGATTCAGGCAGCGACGAATCTATTACATATTTATTGGCAATTACCGCAAATAGGGAACCAACACCTAAACTAAAACGGGAGTCAATATTATCTCTGTGAATAAAAAAGCATATATATGATAATAAGAAAGAAATATACATTCCTATAAATAATTTCAGGAACAACCACCACGAGTCTCGCTCAATGCCTATTTGCACTATAAAAGTACTGAACTTAGAATTGGGTTTGGTTAAAGCTGGGTCGCCAAAGGTGGTCTCGTATTTTGTGATACCTGTGTTAATTCTAAAACTATCAGGAATTACATTCCAACCGGTAAAAGCCGATTTAGAATAATGGTTGCCAAAGGTATCTTCTATAAAAATTAAATCATCCGAATCGTACTGTGAGTTTTCTATGGAAAATCTTAATTTTTGTCGGTCAAAAGGGAAGTGGTCTATTCGCCATGAATCTTTCATCACACATTGCAATTTCATCAGCATATATATCCTGCCATCAACTAAGGTATCTACCGTATAGAAAGATTTATCAACGGTTTTGGCCATAGGAACTTCCAGGTATTTTGAGAAATCAAAATCTTGGTTTTTGTATTTTAACCATAACCACATATTGATGGTATATTGTTTCTCCCTAAAATCAATATCATGGATACTGTTAATATATATTCCCACAGAAACAGTGTCAGGGGTATGGGTTTCCTTGGCAAAGGAAGGATGGAATATAAATATGGGAATAAGTAAAATTAGTTTTTTCATTTAATTTTTATAGGCAGTACAGTTCATTATACCCTCAGGAAAAAATTCGATTTGTTGAAGACCGTATTTTGATATGCATTGGCTGTGAGGAGGACTTTGTTTAACGCTTTTTTGAACTCATCAAAACTATTTGGTTTATTGATATAAACATTTGCACCGTTAAGGAACGTTTCGTCAATATCTTTTTCAGATAATGAGGTAGAGAAAATAGCAATCGCAATTTCATTTCCATAATTGCTTCTTATTTCTTTCAAACATTCAAGCCCGTTTTTACGCGGCATGTTGAGGTCGAGAAAAAGAAGTTGGGGCAATACACTGTCTTTTTTAGCAAGGTAGTCCATTAATTCAATGCCATCATTTACAGTGTGAACAATGGTTTTTGTTTTCAATTCTTTAAGTGCGTCTATAAAAAGAAGGCGGTCGTTTTCATCATCATCAGCAAGAAGAATTTGGAGTGGGGCACTTAGCATATTGTTTGATTTTTTTTAGGTAGTTGGAATATATATATCAAAAGTAGCACCACTATTTAATTGGCTTGTTGCAGTGATGAAGCCATTGTGATTCTCAACAATTTTTTTTACGATGGCGAGCCCGATACCTGTGCCAGGGATTTGCTTGTCATGCAGGCGTTGAAACACTTCAAAAATGCGTTCTTTGTATTGCGGCTCAAAGCCAATGCCGTTGTCGGTTATAGTGATGTGGCAATATTTTTTTTCGGGAGTAAGGGTTGGATTATTTGCCTTGCTGCTTGTTACATATTTACATTGTATTTTTATATGTGGTGGTATATCGGGGTTAGAAAACTTAAGAGCATTGCCAATGAGGTTGTGCATGAGTTGGCGAAACTGGAACTGTATAATATCTGCATTGCACATTTTACCCATTTCTATGGTGGCATGTTTCTCGTCAATGGTGTCTTTAAATTCTGCTTTCACTTGCTCTACAATAATGCTGAGGTCAGTGTTTTCAAATTTTCGATCGCCGATTGTGGTGCGTGAATAAGCGAGCAGATCAGCAATGAGGTTTTGCATGCGGTTAGCAGCATTGTTCATCCGCTCAAAATAATTTTTGCCTTTGTCAGATAAGTTTTGTAGTTCGTCGTCGATGATACGCGAAGCGAAGTTTTGTATTTGTCTTAGCGGCTCCTGTAAATCGTGGCTTGATATATAGTTAAATGATTCCAGTTCTTTATTTATTTTTAAAAGATTTTCGTTTTGCGAGTTAAGCAGTTCATGCACTCTTTTTCTTTCGGTAATATCCTGATAGGATGCTATCGTATATCTTTCAGTACCGAACCTCATTATTTCAAAGGATACAACCGCAGGAAATGTTTCCCCATTTTTTCGGGTATAGATAATTTCAAAGTTTTTCATGGCATCCGATTGCCTTAGCTTTATCAGTAATTCCTCTGTTTCTTCTACTGATAGTGCTTGTAGCTCAGCCACGCTACGTTCTTCTTGCAGAATGTCAAATATGAACGCAATTACTCTTTCATTTTCTTCCGGTCCTATTAAATTCAGTTCCTCAGAGGTTTGTCCAAGCACTTCTTCTTTACTGTAACCAAAGGTAGAATAAAAAAGGTTGTTGGCATGTTTTATTTTGTTGGTTTTAATTTCGGTAAGCGTCATGGGAATTGGATTGGAATCGAAGATTTTTGAAAACCGTTCTTCGCTCTCTTTCAATTCTGTTTCATACTTTTTTTGCTCGGTCACATCTTGTGCCGTGCCTGCCATCCTTAAGGTATTGCCATTGCTGTCGGCAAATACTTTACCTGTGGAACTCACCACCCGTTCAGTGCCGTTAGGGCAAACAACTCTGTGACTAAACTGAAAGGGCTGCTGGTCTTTGAATGCTTGTTGTACTATACCGTTCACAAATTCGCGGTCATCAGGATGGATATATTTTAGGAAATTCTCATAGTTGGCTTCAAACTGCTGCGGGGTCAATCCATATATTCTGTAAAGTTCATCCGACCAATCTATTTTATTTGCGGGCACATCCCATTCCCAACTCCCGATATGAGCCAAGTGTTGGGCTTCTACAAGCTGCGTGGTTTTGTTTTTAAGTGCCTCATCTACTTTCTTGCGAACCGAAATATCACGAACGAACCCAATAAACACATCGCGGTCATTTATTTTAGACGAGGAAATTTTTAGTTCGACAGGAAATTCATTTGTGTCTTTCTTTACAGCGAATATCTCAATAGGCTTATTGATAACAGGGCCTTCACCAGTTTTTAAAAAACGCTTAATTCCACTTTTATGCTGTTCACGATACCGCTCAGGGATTATTGTTTCGGTTAATGTTTTTCCTAGCACTTCTTTTTCTGTCCAACCAAAAATGTTTTCCGCTTGCGGATTCCAACTTGTAATAATTCCTTTTTCGTCAATGGTAATCACAGCATCGGGAGCATACTCTAGAATGGTATGTATGCGTTGCTCACTATTTTCGATTTCAGATTTGAGGTTGTCGGATATTTTTAGTTCCTGTATGATTTTAAAATACGATGCACCCAAAATAACTATTGAGCCGATCATTAAAACAATAGTGTACAAAGGGGTAACAAATACTGATTGGTTTAATGATTCGGAACGAGCACTAAGCAGTTTGTCTTCTTCGTCTTCCATTTTATGAATAACTGTATGCACCTTGTACATTAATGTTTTGCCACGTAACCTACTTTCTATTGAAACATTTGAAGTTCTGGACAGTGCAACAAGGCTATTTAGATGTTCTAATCTTTTATTAATAGCGGCTCGTAATTCGCTCACATTTTGTAGTTGTGCTGAATTATCTTTTGTGAATGATTCGATATCATTAAGATGGTTATTAAGACTTGTAGTGGCTACTATAGCATCACGAAAAAAAACACTGTCCTTTGTAAGCATGTATCCCCTTTGGCTTGATTCTACTTCATTTAGTGTAGCAAATATTTTTTCAAGCCTTAGTTTTACAGTTGTGGCATGATTAACAAATTCTGATCCTTCAATAAGATTTTTGATTCTGACATAAGACATCACAGAAAAAACAAGCAACGTAATGCTTGCTATAAAGAAAATAATTCTAATTCGGAAATATTGTGTTTTCAGAATCATGCTTAATTATTAGGTCAAGATATTGCTAATACATATTTTTCTCTTGAAAGTTGTGGCTTGTTTTCCCAAAGATTAAGAGCCAATACAGTTTCAATTGCTTTTATTAAAAGCTTATGCGAATTGGGTTTGCATATATAGCAATCCGCACCCAGGGAATAGGTTTTCTCCACTGCATTCTCGCTGGCAGTAGTGGAAAATATTACAACCGGGATCTTTTTTAGTTTGGGGGTTTCTCTGATTTCTTTTAAGCATTCAAAACCATTTTTACGCGGCATATTGAGGTCGAGAAAAATAACATGGGGTGGCGGCGGTACGTTTTCTTCTAAACTGGTCATTAACGCAGCTCCATCTTTAGCAACGGTAAGTTCAGTGGCAATGCTCACTTCTTTCAGTGCATCTTCAAAGAATGTACAATCATCTGCATCGTCATCAGCAAGCATGATGGTTTTTATTTTTGTTAGGTCTATATTCATTTTGGTTAGGTTAAGAGTTTATTTGTTGGGCAAATATATTCCATAAAGTGTCAAGTGGCGAAACAATATTTTTAGGTTAACGCGTATTTCAGTAATTATACTTCTGTTGTACCCATCTCTGCACTTTCGTTTTTTAAGCCCCATTTCCAAAATGTGCTACAGATTCCCGCACTTACCTACATGGCCCTGAGCGTACCCCTAAATACCGAAACTGTATCTGTATTAGGCCAATAATTGTTATTTGGCAAGTGGCCTAAACAAATACTAGGTAGGCATTATATTTATTCGTGCGATAAAGAAAATGTGTGAAAGATATAATACTTACCAAGCATTGTGTAATACTTATTCCTCTAGGGATGTGCAATTTTGTAACATGAAAAATATTATTCCAATAACCATCATTTCATTGGTTTTGATTGCACTATCAACCACCCAATCTTTTGCTTCTAAAGATCCTTTGCAGTTCATGGTGA
>JAYVCI010000008.1:0-8009 GCA_043750035.1 Chitinophagaceae bacterium | reverse complement strand
GACTGCGATCTCGCCAAGGGCGAGACTATCATCTTCTGTTCAACATTCAGCTACTATGTTCAACTCCTACATAGTAACTGATTCACGGCACACACGGCGATAACAATGTATTTTACCAGTTGGGTTTAATATAAATCAGCCCATTAATTTTTATTTTTTTGTACCTTTTTGGATTAAAGAACGATGATTTTTGTATCTTCTTTTTAATTCCTCTTTCAGAGTAACCTAAACAAAAATCGGTTCTCGGATTTTCATTAATGATAATTAAGTTTTTGTTCGTGTCAATTAAACCAAATTCAAGTTGGTCAGAACCTGCATCAATATCTGAATAAATCTGTAGCTTAATTACATTTCCATTTAGTTTATAATATCCTACATTCCCTTTATTTATGTCATTTATATCTTCGATTTTAGGAAATTCTTTAATGGCTTGAAGTTTAAATCTTCCATCTGAATAAAATCGAATATAATTATCGGAATTTCTATATTGATCAGAATTTCTGTAATAGTTGCTATTTGTCAAGTAATAAATACAGGTCGTGTCAATTAAATTAGTATCTGTTAAAATGGAGATTTTTTTTGAATAACTAAATTTATAGTTTTTTGGAGGTCTTGGATAGCCTGAGTCATTTATCACATAATGTGAGCAGCTTGCCAAATTTATAATAAGAACAAGTATTATTAAATATTTCATTCTTAGCATTCTTAATATTTATGCACAACTAATATATAAATATGCACTACTAACCGACTAAATTTTTAGATAAAAAGAGGGGCTGCAAATATGCAGTCCCCTTTTTTCATAAATTGCGAGTTACGCAACTTTCAGTTTATGAGCATCAAAAATACAGAAAAAAAGTTTGTCGGTCAGCCGATTTTCAAACAAATCATTGATTTTATCCCTAAGAACAAGTTTGACTGGCTTGTTTCTAAGCACCAAACGGACAGATACTACAAGACATTTGACTCGTGGACACAACTCACTACGATGCTTTTTGGCATCTTTAGCAGGTGTGATTCTATGGGCGAAATCTGCGATGGGATGCGAGGTTTAGCGGGCAAGCTCAATCATTTGGGTTTTGATTCTGCACCGGCAAAAAGCACAGCGGCAGACGGGCTTAGAGAACGGGACAATGAATTTTTCAAAGCAGTTTACTTTATGCTGCTCGAACATTTTAAGCCGCTTTTGTCGGTCAGCCGGATTGATAACGTATCTTTTGCCAAGCTATTTATCTTTGATTCAAGCACTATCAGGCTATTTTCAGACGTTATGAAGGGTGTAGGACGGAACCCAAAAAACGAAGGGAAGAAGAAAGGCGGGCTAAAAGTACACATGATGATAGAGGCTCATTCAGACACGCCTTCCTTTGTAAAAATAAGCGAAGCCAAACAGCACGACAAGAACTTTTTGCAATACCTCCAGCTTGCAGCCCATAGTATGATTGTGTTTGACAGAGCCTACAATCATTATTTGCAGTTTGCCAAATGGACAGAGCAGAAGGTCAATTTTGTGTGCAGGTTAAAGAAAAATGCCGTGTATGAAGCAGTAGAAGAACTTTTCAGCCAAGACCTACAGGACGGCAAATCAGGTGTATTAAAAGAAGAACACATCCACCTCAAATACAAAGAAGACAAACAAGAAAAAACCTTGTGCCTGCGTAAAGTAACTTACCGGGATGAGAAAGGACGAATCTATGAGTTTATCACCAATAACTTTGAAATAAGCAGGGAAGAGGTTGCTTTTCTTTACAAACTCAGATGGAATATAGAACTGCTGTTCAAAAAACTAAAGCAGAACTTTCAGCTTCATTACTTCTACTCCGAAACAGAGAACGGTATTAAGACCCAGATATGGTGTACCCTGATAGCACAACTGTTGCTGATGGTGTTGAGACTAAAATCGGAGGGCAGAAAAGCGTTTTCAACCATTGCAGCATTGGTAAGAATCCATCTGATAAGCAATTTGGAAGTGTTTTGGATGGTAGAAAACAGCCGTAGAACCTATACAAAACGACAAAAGCGGAATAAATCACCCTGCCTCCAAACCGAATTATTCTAAAAAAATGGGGGGGTAGGGTTTTATCAGAAAAAGCAAGACCTTGTGTTTACAAGGGTTACAGGGACTTTATTTGCCTGTTTTTAAGTTTTGTCGTTTGGTAGTGAAACTTTTTAAATAACTCGTCAGCAAACTTTAAAGTTGAACTTGCAATTGCATTAATGTCCTTATCAACTCCAAAGATTTTTGGTAACGATTTATTTTTGGACAACAACTCATTCGCAAAAGTTCTTAATAAAATACTATCACCACAAGCAGGGTCAATTGCTGTTGCAATCTTTCTGTCGCCAAAATACTTGACAACTTTATTTGCAAGATATTCAGCAAGAAATGAGGGAGTGTAAAATACTCCATTCTCTTTGCGTTCTTGCTTAGTATAAAATTCTACGGCACTCATTTCGCTTTGCTCCTTTTAAGGTAAGGTACTATTTGTTCACACACCATTCGGACAGCTTCATAGGTAGTTTCATTAACACCGTATTCCTTGATAATTTTTTCCGCTGTATGCATTACTTTCAAATCTGCTTCTGAAACTTTGAAATACTTGCTCAACTTTTTTAGTTGTTCAAGTGTGGGCATTCTTTCTCCTCTTTCAATTTTACTTAGCATGGGTGAATCAATATCAGTTCCTTTAGAAACCTGATGTAAGGTTTCGCCTTTCTCTTTTCGCAGTTCCCGAAAATGTTGGCCTAAATCTGAATTGGGACTTTTCATTTTGCTTTTTAGTGACTTGTCAATTTTTGGCAAACTTATAGCCATTTTCCCTTGACTTTTCGAACTGTCGATAAACAACTTTTCAACAGTGGCAAGGACACGCAATGAAAGCCGTTCTTTTGAATGGAAGTGCTAAAACCGTCCAATTAGTCCCCACCAATCAAGGCGTTGCAAACGCCAGGTAAGGCCGAAAGAATCGTAGATTCGCCCGATAAGGGGACTATTTTTACAAGCCCACCCCCCCACCTATCCTCTCCCAGCTTAGCAATATTGGGCAAATGCCCCCATTTTTCAAAACCAAACTTTTGAAACAGTTTGATACTGCCCAAATTTTGTGAAAACACAAAAGCTGTAATATTGTCAATTCCCCAAACAGAAGCATTGTCGATGGCATATTGCATAAGGCTATTGGCCACACCCATGCGATGATACTGATACGATATATAAATACTCATCTCCACCGTGCCACGATAAGCACAGCGGCCATAAAAATTTTTGAAGCAAATTAATCAAACAAGAAGAAGTTGCATTTATGACTTGATTCCTGCGTTTTTCAGTTTCAATAAATCTTGGTAATGTACATTTTCAATTTTACTTTCTACCCAAGTAATAAAATCAAATATCTTGAAGAACTTCTTCTCAAATGGGTCTTCTTGTATCTTTAGTAATTCTTGTTTGAAATTTATATAGGCATTAATTATTTTTTTGTCATCATCCAAAGTTATATAGTTTTTCATAAATTTAAGAATCGCTTTTTCCATCGTGAATAATTTTTCGCGTTTGTTCAAGAAACGGTAAGTGGAATTAATGGCATACTCTAAATAAAAACCATCGTCCAATTCTAAATGTATAATCAAATTGAAAATACGGGCAAAACAGTGGGCATCTTCACGCATTTCTACCTCACGCATATTAATAATTTTATTGATCCAAAACACGGCTTGCTTATAATCATCGCCACCATAGGCTATCAACGAACTGCTTATGAATATGCGGCAAGAGTCTTCTATGTTCAATGATTTTTCATATAATGGCAATTCATTTTTAATGTTTTTAAGCAGTTCAAGACAAGTAGTATAATCAATAATTTGCTGATAATATATTAAAGAGAAAACAGATGTTTCGGTAAATATTTTTTGTTTTAATTCCACATCGTAGGTTTCTACATTTTTAAGAATATCTATATATTTGGGTAGTTCTTTAAGCTTGCCTGCATGGTAAGCAATATATAAAAAATCGGAAATCAGTACTATATAATTTTTTTTGTATTCGTTAATCATCCATTCGTTTTGTTCCCAGATGGATATTTGCTTACGCTTGGTTTTATAAGCATCTTCAGTTTCATTGATAATCCACAGATAGATACTGTGAAGCTCGTAAAATGAATTTAAAGAATATAAGGTCTTTGCTGAGCTGCTGTCTTGCATCAAATCATTTTGAAGCAATTTTTTTAGTGTGCCCATCTTGTCGTCGCTGCGTATATATTTTTCGTTTTTTAATACTTTTTGCGATTCAAAAAATAAGCTCATGAACATACTTTTGTTGCTCAATTTTTCTACTATCAGTTTTTCCTGGTCCATTATTTTGTCCAGACCATGTTTGATATCGCCCATTCGCATATCCACAATCATCTCCTTTTCTATTTCCAGAATCTCCAACATACGGGTCATTTTTTCGTGCTTTGTAGCGATGTCGAAGGCTTTGGTTAAATATTTTACCGCTTGTTTGAACAATCCTTTTTGCTGCAATAGTTTCACCGACCCAATCATATCGTTAATTTTAAAATCGACACTTTTTTTACGGTGATACTCAGTAAGAGATTTTAATATGAGCTCGAACAATTGGTTTTTCAAAACCGGTAAATGTGTGATTTGAAGTTTGTTTTTTACCATTACCTTCAATTTGTCATCATCAAAAGTTTTTTGCCCATCAACAGCATCAAACAGCATCACATAATTGAACTGGCTTTTGGTATCATCCTCATCATTTTTTTGTGCAAACACTTTAAAATATCTTTTTTCGTTTTTCGAAAGGGATTTGATAAGTCTGAAAAGCTGTTCGCGTGTTTCCATGTTGGGGCAAATTAATTTTGACAAAAATAGGCATTTGGAATTTAAGAAAAAATTGTTTTAATATTCTGAAATACAATTACTAAAGAAGCATTGAGATTAAGTAGCAATGTAATAAATAAAAAATTTTGTCATTGAAACGTGAAGATTATAAGCCATATTTGAACTATGAATACGCTCAAATACAAACTCCTTATGTTGTGTTGCATAGCAACCTTCTATGGCTCAGCCCAAGTGGGCATTGGCACCAACACACCAGACTCATCTGCTATCTTACACTTGGAAAGCACCAGTAAGGGGTTTTTACCATCACGAATGACCATTGCACAAAGGGATTCAATTGTTAACCCAGCAAATGGTCTGATGGTTTACATTACCGATAGCAATGATTTTTCATTTTACAAAGACAGTAGTTGGGACTTTTTATCATCTTACAGAAAAGTCTGGTCAATATTCGGTACCGCCACTGACCCTTTGCCCGATACTTTTATTTGGCTTGGAACTACAGACAATACCCCGCTCAAATTTATGGTAAACGGTGTAAGGGCTGGCATTATAGACCATAACAATATGAATGCCTACCTTGGTTATCAATCGGGGGCATCGAGTGCGTTAACGGCTACTCGTAATGCTTTTTTGGGTGACTCAACAGGATATCTAACCTCAACAGGTCGCGATAATTCATTTATAGGCAAAAGCTCGGGGTTTAGTAATACTTCGGGTATGTATAATAATTATGTGGGGTCAATGTCTGGTTATTCCTCTTCGTCAAGTGTTCATAATAATACTTTGGGCTATAAAACATTGTTTAGCAATACCGATGGAATTAAAAATGTGGGTATTGCGAGTAATTCATTGTATAATAATTTAACAGGCAATTGCAACATAGGTATGGGTTATCAAACATTGTTTAATAATACGGTTGGAAGTTTTAATATAGCTTTGGGTTGCGATGCACTTAGCACCAATACTACCGGTAGTTATAATATAGCTATTGGCAGTGCCTCTATGGAAATTTTTAACAATGGCGATTTGAATGTGGCTATTGGTCCCAGTTCAATGGCCCACAAACTTACGGGTACGGAAAACGTGGCAATTGGAGCCGGGGCATTGGTAAACGACTCAATAGGGCAAGGCAATACAGCTATAGGAAAGGAATCATTAAGGACCAGTAAAACAGGAAGCGGAAATATAGCTTTGGGTACAAAAGCAGATTTGTCATTTCCCAATCTTTTTAATTCAATCATTATAGGATATAATACAACCATTGATTCAAGCAATTCAGTAAGAATAGGAAATTCACAAACAAGGCGTTGGGGGCTGGGGGTAAATGTGGGGCAAGGAAGAGTATTTGAAGTAGGGAAGGACAGTACTACCGGCAATGGGGCCTATTTATCAATTGGGGGTGCTTGGACCAATTCATCATCTTTCATCAAAAAAGACCGCATACAAGTATTGAATGGTAATGATATATTGAAAAAAGTAATGCAATTGCATATAGATGGATGGTATTATAAAGGAACCAATGAATATCATATTGGTCCTTATGCCGAAGAGTTCTATAATACTTTCAATACAGGTGCCGACCAACATTATATAAGCACGGTAGACCCTGCTGGTATTGCCCTTAAAGCCATTCAGGAATTAAACAAGAAGAATGAGGAATTGAAAGCTGAGAACGAATTATTGAAACTGAGGCTTGATAGGTTGGAGCAGTTGGTGAATTTGCAGGAGAAGGCAGGGCAGTGAAATTAATTCATATCTTTATTTGAGTTTAGCAATCGAATACCAAATCCCATATTGATACTTCCTGAATTAATACCCAATCCGTTTTCAGCAGTTGGATAGTGGGCCAATTCGGCACCTAGGCGAAAGGAACCTAATTTTTTCATTGGCTTATAAAATTCTAAACCTATGCGATATCCGAAATTATTTTTCTGCAAATTCTGTTTACTCAAATCAAATCCAGGAGTAATGGCTTTGAAAGCTGTAGAGCCAGAAAGCAGCATATCTGCGTAAAACCGACTATATAAATCCCAATAATGCATCGCCTCATTTATGGTGCTATTAAACACTGCATAATATCTGCGGGTATAGCTCAATCCAAAGTTGAAATTGGGAGCAAATGCACTATATACCGAATATTTGGTTGGGTCTTGCCCGTTGGCAGCAGCAGTAGAATCGTAACTTGTTGCAATTTGTCCATAGTTTTTTAAGGGTGCCATCCCTAAGTTTATACCCAACTGCGAACGCTTCATAATTCTAGTACTCATAGCTACCGTTGATGAAAGTTTTATGGTCGATTTTGTTAAATTATCAGTAGTAATAAAATTATAGGTACCACCCAATTCCATTGAGAATGGTTTTTGTTTCGGATAATCTTTTACTATATCACTTTGTAATAGAAATAGTCCTTCATATTTTACTCTAAATGCAACTTCTTTTATGGGTGTATAAGTGGCATCAAGAACTCCCAAAAAACCTACATTGCTTTTTAGTCCGCCTATTAAAGGCGATGCAGCAATAAAGAGTTTGCTTCCCCCATCAGGGTCTTCCTTATATATGGTAACAGTAACTTTTCTGCCATCTTTAAACTCACCTATTATAGTGCGTTGTTGGGCTGAAGATTGAAGAGCTGTTATTACAACAGCAAACCCCAAAGAGATTTTGTAATATTTCATATTCTTTATTTAGTGGGCAAATATATATATATAAACGAAGAACGAGGAATTTAAAATTGGGAATGAATTATTGAAGCAGCGGTTGGATAAGTTGGAGCAGTTGGCGAATTTGCAGAAAAAAAAATATATAATATTGAAATAGCAGTTATTCTATTTTAATATACAAGGCAGCGGGAATTTTTATAGTTTTCGATTTATTTGAACCCACAGCTTCAAAGCCACTCAATTGTATTAAATCACCAGTTTTCGCATTCTTTATATATTCCTTTATTTGTGGTGTAATAATTTGACCCGTTACCATAAAATATCCAGGTGCAATACTATCAGTAGGGATATGCAATTTTGAAGAAGGAATATATACAAAATCAAATTTTGTGATTATATAATTCATTCCCTCAAAAGGTAAGTCAGCAGCGAAGCCGGCAAATACGGTGTCCTGTTTTAGTACATCTTTCAATGAGGCAGTGCCACTCGCTAAATTTCCTAACA
>JAYVCI010000007.1:0-18161 GCA_043750035.1 Chitinophagaceae bacterium | reverse complement strand
GATCCCTGCAGGTATATACAACATCCTTTTCGCTGCACCCGGCTACAGCTCCGTCAACTTCCCCAACTACCTAGTCGACAGCGGCATCACCCACAACCTCAGTGCCACCCTCACCCCCATCCCCGCCCCGGTTAACCCTACCTAAATCCCATTCCTGGCACTCCCCTCTCCTTCGGAGAGGGCTTGGGGGTGAGGCCCCGCCCATCCCATAGCTATCAAATTGCAGGCACACTTCATTTTTCCCAACACACAGGGCCACCGCTCATAAAATAAAAACAGCCAGCAAACATACCCACCATTGCCCACCACCTGTCACAGCACACGCTCACATACGGTTAGCAACAAACCCATAATATAGGGCTTGTGCAAGTTTTGTCCCTATTTTTGCCGTGGGTTTAGGTGCAGGTTCGGCAAAAACCTGCACAAAACCTCAAAACCATATATTTATTTCTAGCCAGTATTCAACTATTACAGTATTTACAACCTAATACAGCCCCATGCATTCTTATAAAGAACTCAGCGATAACCTTCAATATGACTTTTCTGGTCTTAAAAAAATAAAAATTGCCCTGCTTGCAGATAATGCCTCACAGTTTTTAAATACAGCAATACGGGGCTATGGCTATACAAGGAAGTTGGATTTTGATATTTACGAGGCAGATTATAACCAGATTGAGCTTCAGGTATCAGACCCTGCATCTGAATTATATACTTTCAAACCAGACTTTGTTTTTATTAATATGTCAACCGAGAAACTGCTCAGTTCCTATTGCAAAACAGAAACCCAATTGCAGGGGATTTATGCAGAACTGCACCTTCAAAAGATTCAAAAATATTTGGATGATGTTTTTTCTAAATTGCATACGAAGCTCATCATCAATACATACCCCGAAATCAATGACAGTGTATTTGGAAATTTTTCTTCTAAATACGAAGGCTCATTTGTTTATCAGTTACGCAAAATCAATTTGTTGCTGATGGAACTTTCGCAGAAAAACAAAGATTTACTTATATGCGATATCTCCGGTCTCCAATCAGAACTGGGCAGGCAGTTTACTTTCAACCCTAAAATGTATGCCCTTGCCGACATGGTTTACAGCACCCATTTTTTACCCTATATAGGCAAACACATTACCGATATAGTATTGAGCTATTCGGGAATATTTAATAAATGCTTGATATTGGACCTCGACAATACCCTTTGGGGCGGAATTATTGGCGATGACGGAATGGAAGGAATTGAGCTTGGGCATTTGGGATTGGGTAAATTCTACACCGAGCTGCAGCAATGGGCAAAGCAATTGAAGCAAAGAGGTATTATATTAGCCGTATGCAGTAAGAACACCGAAGAAATAGCCAAAGAACCTTTTGAAAAACATCCTGATATGGTGCTCAGGCTAAGTGATATCGCCATATTTGTAGCAAACTGGGAAACCAAAATAGACAATATCAAACATATACAATCGGTACTGAATATAGGATTTGATTCAATGGTTTTTGTTGATGACAATCCATTTGAACGCGAAATGGTAAAATCTGCAATTCCTGAAATAACGGTGCCCGATTTGCCAGAAGACCCAGTTGAGTATATGCCCTTTCTTAGAAGCCTTAATTTGTTCGAGACCGCTTCATTTACCGAAGAGGATGCAGAACGTACCAAACAATACCAGGAGGAATCTCTCAGGAATGCTCTGCAAAAGAGTTTTGGCGACGGTAATGATTTTATGGAAAGCCTCCTGATGACTTCACAGGTAAGCAGTTTCAACAACTTTAATATCCCCCGTGTCGCCCAGCTTACACAGCGTTCAAATCAGTTTAATCTGAGAACAATCAGATATACAGAAGATGAAATTAGGCGTTTATGTTCTAACCCTCACTACTTTACCATCTCACTCACATTAGAAGACCGTATTGGCCAACATGGTCTGATTGCAGCAGTCATTCTAAAAAAAGAAAATGAGTCGGCCTTATTTATAGATACTTGGATTATGAGTTGCAGGGTTTTAAAACGGGGGATGGAAAATTTCACCCTTAATATGATTGTAGATATCGCAAAAGCATATAACTTTGAAAAAATTTTCGCAGAATATATACCAACAGCAAAAAACGGAATTGTAAAAGACCATTTTAAAGATTTGGGATTCGAACAAATTGATGAAAGATGGGCTCTTGATATTACAAAATACGAACACAAAAAAACATTTATAACAAATAACGATACAACATGGATACGAACCAGATCATAGACGAATTAAATAACATTTTCCGAAATGTTTTAAACAACAAAGACATCAACCTCACTCCCGATACAACTGCCAAGGATGTAGCCAAGTGGGACTCCTTAAGCAATATCCATTTGGTCGTTGAAATAGAAGCCCACTTTAAGGTAAGGTTTAAAACATCTGAAATTCAGGAGTGGAAGAATGTGGGCGACTTAATATCCAGTTTGCAGAAGAAACTGAACGCTTAACATGGGTGTAACATTGCATCATATAGGGTGCCTAGTGCCCAGTATAGAGAATGCCATTGCAGATTACAAGGTACTTCATCCTGCTGGCGAACCATCACAAATATATGATATAGAGACCCAAAAAGTTAAAGTCTGCTTTTTCTCTTTTGGCGATGTTCACATAGAGTTTGTGGCACCTTATGGCCCACCTTCATTTCTAACAGATAGACTGAAAAGCAATCCAGGGTTTTACCATTTAGGTGTTTATACAGCCAATATAGATGCAGAGATTGACCGGCTTGAAGACGAAGGGTACCGCTTGATAAATAAGTTTATATCACCTGCATTTGATAACAGATTCTGTGCATTCTTGCTCAATAGAGAGTTCCACATGATAGAGCTGATTGAAGAGGGGTAAGGATAAGGAGTAAGGCCTCCCGAAGTATCGGGACGGCTGAGGGGGGGAACAGTGAATCCCGATAGCTATCGGGACTAAAAGTAAAAAACTCATTCACTCACAAATCATTAAATATAATAATTGTTTCCGTCGGCTCTCGTCTTTTGGCCGAGACACGTGAAGCCGGACGGCAATTGAATTAAATCATTCAATCACAAATCATCCAATCATAAAATATATAGTGCCCACAAGGAGACTCGAACTCCTACACCTTTCGGAACCACCCCCTCAAGGTGGCGTGTCTACCAATTCCACCATGTGGGCAAATATTTGTTTTTAAATTTGGGTGCAAATATACATTCAGCAGATAGATTTGGCAACATCTGCGTCATAACACAGATTTGACAACTTTGCTTTCGTTGACGAAAGCAAAGTTGTCAAATCTAACATGATACATATTACTTGTCAAATTTATATCCCACGCCTTTTACGGTGCCTATATAATCATCGCCCAGTTTTTCGCGGATTTTGCGGATATGCACATCAATGGTGCGGTCAATTACCAGCACATCGTCGCCCCATATTTTTTCCAATATGGTTTCACGGTTAAATACTTTGCCGGGTTTTGATGCTAATAAATATAATAGTTCAAACTCTTTGCGGGCCAGTTGTATTTTCTCCGTACCACGAAATACCATAAATTGTTCACGGTCTATTATAATATCGCCCACGTCCAGAGTTTCATTTTCTTTTAAAGTGGTTTTGCGGCGAAGAATGGCTTTTAGTCTGCTCAGCAGCAAACGTGGTTTAATAGGTTTTGCCACATAATCGTCAGCCCCGGCGTTGAAACCGCTAATTTCGGAATATTCTTCGCTGCGGGCAGTGAGAAACACGATAAAATTCCCTTTCATTTCGGGAAGTTCACGTAATTGGATACAGGTCTCTATTCCGTCCTGTATCGGCATCATCACATCCAATAATACCAAATCGGGGTTAAAGGTTTTGGCTTTCTCCACAGCTTCTTTGCCATTGGCCGCTGTTTCCACTCTGTAACCTTCCTTTATGAGATTGTATGAAATAAATTCGACAATATCTGGTTCATCATCTACCACCAATATTTTATGGCTTGTGTTATTGTTCATATTTTTATTTGTTGCTGCAATATTATTATAATAATGTGAATAGGTTGTTACGGGTGGGTTACGTTTGTGTTATGCAGGCTATAAATTAACGCCATTTGTATATTGTAAATTCTTGTGCAATCTGCATTTGGCCGTTTTAGTATATATAATAATCAGACTACAAAAATACAATATTTGATTCCGGTTTATAACAAAATATATTTCATATAAGCTGTTCATGTTTTCATAATCAACTATTAACTCTTTCATAACCCAATGCAAACACTGTGATAACGCTAAGGTAATTATTTTGCGGTTAAATAATAAGGATATAAAAGACCAAAATAATAAACCAAAATAATAAAACATATTAACTAAAATGAAAAAACACAAATTACTCACGCTTGCCACATTCCTGTGCATAGGACTGTCAGCATTTGTTACCAATGCACAAATTACCGTAGTAACCATTCAGGACAGTATTAGTACCGATACCAAATGGACCAGCAACAAACAGTACTTTCTTAAAGGATATGTATATGTTACCGCTGGCACTACACTAACCATTGAACCGGGCACTATTATTAAAGGTGACAAAAACAGCAAAGGCAGTTTAATTATTGAACGTGGTGCTAAAATTATGGCTAAAGGCACCGCATCAAACCCCATAGTATTTACAAGCAACCAAGCGGTGGGCAACCGCAGCTATGGCGATTGGGGAGGGGTGATACTTTGTGGCAAATCTCCCGTAAACTGGGCTATTGGGCAAGGCCAGGTAGAAGGTGGGCCACGCAGTTTATACGGAGGTACCGACCCAAATGATAATTCAGGTACTTTATCATATGTTAGAATTGAGTTTGCTGGAGTTGCTTTCTCGCCCAATAATGAAATAAATGGACTTACTTTATGTGCTGTTGGTGATAAAACACAATTAGATCATATACAAGTATCATATAGTGGTGATGACAGTTATGAATGGTTCGGTGGAACTGTAAACGCAAAATATTTAATAGCATATCGCGGCTGGGATGATGACTTTGATACTGACAATGGATATAGCGGTAAAAACCAATTCTGCATTGGTATGCGTGACCCCTATGCCGCTGACCAATCGGGCAGTAAAGGTTTTGAAAGTGACAGCTATCAATCAGGAACCAAAACGGGTTTAAATGGAGATAATAGCGGTTTAACAAGATGTATATTTACCAATACAACTATTGTTGGCCCGCTTGTTAGTCCTATATCTACATCTTACGACCCTCAATTTGTGTCTGCCGCACATATACGCAGGGGAAGTAGTATTAGTATATTAAATAGTTTACTTATTGGTTATCCCGCAGGTATATTAATTGATGAATCCTCTTCTTCATTTGGCTCTACTGTGGCCAATCTTCAAGACTCGATGTTGGAAATATCTGGAGTTGCTATTGCAGGTATTCCTGCAAATGGAAGCCCTGCTCAGAAAGAAGTAATGTATGTAATAAATGGAGCACGTAGTTTGACTCCTACGAGTGCAAGTGCTGATACACTTACAGGAAATCCTTTTGCTACTTATGACGGTCCTTTCTCATGGTTTAAAGAAAGTAAACACCACAATAAAATTTATGCAACTGCTCAAAACGGATTAAGACTTTCAAGTCCCTTTAATTTGAGCAATCCCAAATTTATTCCTACCAGCACCTCGCCCATTTGTTATAATAGCAAAGCTTTGCCAACATACATGACTGATAAGTCTCATTTTGCAACTGCTGACCCATTTAATAATGGCAAATTATACCCATTTGACCCTACTAAACCTATCAATACTGATACGTCAAATTGGTTTGCAAATTATAATGCCCCAAATTTACAACCCTCGAAAAGTGCAAAACTTGCTGATGCTTTCTTCGATAAAGTAAATTATATAGGTGCTTTTGCTGGCACACAAACTACCAGCGATGACTGGACTGCGAACTGGACTAATTTTGATCCTGTTAATACTGATTATAGCAAAGTGCTTGACCCAACTGCAATAAGCAATGTAGAACAAAAAACATTTACAGCATCTGTTTATCCTAACCCTGCACGCGAAATGAGTACTATATCATTATCATTGGTTCACAGTGCTGATGTATTATGCAACTTATATGATGTATCTGGCAAATTAGTATATACAACTGGTAAACAAAACTTATCAGCAGGTCAGAATTATATTATTATCAATACAGCCCAATTGCCCGAAGGTATATATTATAGTAATACTACAAGTGGCAACACTACTGTTACTAATAAAATAGTGGTTGTAAAATAAAGTGTATTTGGTTGGTCAAAAAAAACCAACCAAAGGCAAAAAATTTATATAATAAAAAGTCTCTCAGCAATGGGGGACTTTTTTTGTTAGGGCTATTATATAATCTGAGCAGAATGGTTTTTGGCTTCTACTTTATCAATTATTTGTTCAATTATTCCCTTTTCGTTTATTACAAATGTGGTTCTTATAATTCCCATGTACTTTCGCCCAAACAGCATTTTCTCGCCCCATACGCCATAGTCCGAAATAATTTTATGTTCAGGATCGGACAGAAGTGAGAAAGGCAGGGAAAATTTTTTTATGAATTTACTGTGCTTTTTTTCAGTATCCATGCTAATTCCCAAAATTTCATATCCCATACTTTTAAAACATTCATAGTTGTCACGCAGGTCGCAGGCTTCGGCTGTGCATGCGGGGGTATCATCTTTGGGATAGAAATATAGCACCAGTTTTTTACCTTTATAATTGGCCAGTGATAGTATATCGCCTTTCTCGTTGCTACTTTTAAATGCGGGTGCTTTTTGCCCTACCTGTAATTGCATAGTTATTATTATATTATTACAGGTTACGAAAGCAATTGCTGCCTAAGTAAAAACTCTAATTGGCCGTTTACTTTTTCCAGTTCGATATTGAGGTTTGCCAGTTGCTCATTTTTAATCCCCAATTCTTCGTTCTTCATTTTTACCTCTGCCATCAGCCTTACCTTGTCACGCCTAAGGAAAAACACTTCGGTACCTTGTTTAATAGTGGTGAGCATCTGGTTTTCGTCCCAGGGTTTCTGGTGGTACTGGAATATATGCCCTTTATTAATGGCTTCAACCAGTGCGGTAAAATCTGTATAGCCTGTAAGCAGCACCCTTATTGGCTCGGGTTTTATTTCAACCAGTTTTTCCAAAAACGCCACACCTGTCATTTCGGGCATGCGTTGGTCGGTAATTATCATCGCAAAGTCGTGCAGGTCTATTTCAGCTAAAGCTTTAACGGCGGAATCGTAAGTATATACATCATACATTTTCCTGAAATGAGATTTAAAACCAATAAGGTTTCCCTGCTCATCGTCAACATATAATATTTTTATTTTGGGTGTATTTAATTCTGAGTCCATCATGCTTAAATTTGCCTGCAATTTATTAGAATTTTAAAAATGTCCAAGCAAAATTTTTCGCACATAAAAAAACAACCTTTTCCCGAGTACAAACCAGAAGTATGCAAATTCAATGACACAAACAGTTTGCGGCATTTTCAGAAGCTTCACCAGGGGGTTCAAATACTTTCAGAATTACAGGGGCAATTGTTTGAATTGATTAAAATTGAGCATCCAACCATCGATTTTAAACTCGCTGATGTGCATACAACAGTTCAGAAATACGGCAAAATGGACTATAAAGGTGTTTGGTTTTATTACCCCTGGAAAAATGCTTTGGTACACACGCTGCAAAAAGAAGATTTTATTACGGTGCGTACCAACCGCAATTTATATAAGATAACGCCTGCACAGCAACAAGCACTGTCGCATAAAACTATTGGTATTATTGGCCTTTCGGTGGGTAGTATTATTGCAACTACCATGGCTATGGAACGTATAGCGGGCACTTTTAAACTCGCAGATTTTGACACCTTGGAACTCTCGAACCTGAACCGCGTAAAAGCAGGGATTGATAGTTTGGGACTGCCCAAAGTTGTTGTCACAGCTAGGCAAATACTGGAACTCGATCCTTATATCAATATCGAATTATTTGAGGCAGGGGTGGACAAAAGCAATATAGATTCTTTTTTGGGAGGAGAAAAACCAGTTGATATTTTAATAGAAGAGTGTGATACTTTATATATAAAATTTTTGGCCAGAGAGAAGTGCAAATCGTTGCGTATCCCCCTAATTATGGACACCAGCGAAAGAAGTATGCTTGATATTGAACGCTATGATTTGAACAAAGCCCAACCCATATTTAACGGACTGGTGAAGAATATTACTTCAGAACAGATTCCTAAGATGAGTGATGCAGAGCGATTTGTAATTACCGTTAAAATTGTGGGCAAGGAGAATATTTCTACAAATATGAAAGCCAGTTTTATGGAGATAAAACAAAGTATTTCTACTTGGCCCCAACTGGCCTCATCGGTAATTGGCGGTGGTGGTTATACTACGCAGGTAGCACGCAGGATTTTGTTGGGAGAAAACATAGTATCGGGCAGATACTTGTTGGACGCAGAAAGTATGATAGTAGCATTGCCCAGCAAACCAGCCAAACTTGATAAAAAAGATCCGATAGCTATCGGATGGGAATTGCCGAAAAAAGATATACTAACTACTAGGCAGCAAAAGCAAATCATTGGCCGCATAAAGCATAACTATATTAATGCTGCTGCCATATCTGGTAGTACAATCAAATCCTTGGTGAAAGCAGCAATTACAGCCCCATCTGGAGGTAATATGCAACCTTGGGAATGGATATTTCAACAGAATGTGCTTTACCTTTTTCACCGAACAGAATTATCGCATTCGCTATTGGACCATCAGAAATACGGGAGCTATATAGCCTTTGGTGCAGCACTTAAAAATTTAGCAATTGCAGCAACACATTCTGGATATACTGCCAAATATTCTCTTTTTCCAGATACTGATACTCGATTGATAGCAGTTATTACGTTTACAAAAAGCAGCACTATTGAAGCAGGTATATTATATGATTCCATATTTAAACGTGTGACCAATAGAGAGGTAAGCCAACAAAAAATTTCAGCCCTCGATAAAAAAAATATAGAACAACTAAGCAAGCTCAAAATGCCCGAAGGGCTGATGCTCCATACCGTTACTGATGAAGCTACCAAAAGACTTATGGGAGAATTTACCGGCCATGGCACCGTTTGCCGTTTCTTTAGCGACCGTGGTCATTATGATTTGTTTGAAAAAGAAATTAGGTGGACACAAAAAGAATATCGCCAAACCAAAACGGGTATTGACTTGGACTCTTTGGGCGTGGGTAAAGCAGAAGAAACCATATTCCGTTTTGCATCTCAACCCGAAGTGATGCACAAGATGCGTAGCTTTGAAGGTGGGGGCATCTTTTTCAACAATGATGTAAAAGCCGCTATCAATTCAATTTTTATAGGTATAATTGCAGCCAACAAACACGATAGTACTACATGGATAAAGGCTGGCGAACAATTACAGGAAACGTGGCTATGGCTTACCCACCTAGGTTATGCAGTGCAACCAATCGCCGCTTCGGTGTTTTTGGCAAACCAAATACAAAACCAGAAAGAACCTAGCAAGGAAGAAAAAGCGATGCTGGACAAATGGGACGAAATAAAAAACATGCTGCCCGCGGGCTATGAACCCAAATTTATTATCCGAATATATAAACCCAATGAAAAACAAAAAAATGCCTTACGAAAAGATACAAAAGATGTGTTAAAGATTGTTACTTAGAAAATTCAAATGATAGCGAATGTAAAAGTTTTCAGGCCTATTGACGATGCTATATCAACAGACAAGTTTATAGCAGGGTATGCCGAGGTGCTTAAAGTATATGGAGTTACTAAGGTAACATCTACCCAAAAAGAGTGGCGGTATAACCCCGATAATTATATTATATTATTTGAAGATGAGCATGGAGATAAAGCACTTGGAGGGGGGCGAATCCAATTCTTTACGCCCAGCCAAAACCTGCCAATGGAAGCAGCAATTATGGAGAAGGATCCCAAAATATTTGATATTATAAGAGAATATAAACATTACGAAGCTGCTGAGTTTTGCGGCTTATGGAATTCGAAAGAAGTGGCGGGCCATGGAATTGGGAGTATTTTTTTAGGTCAAGTTTCTGTGGCAATTTGCCCCATGTTAAATTTAAAAGCACTTTTTGCTTTGTGTTCGCCCCCATCATTGCGAAATGCTAGAAATGTAGGATTCGAGGTAATACGTTCACTGGGCAATAATGGTACATTTTATTATCCCAAAGAAAATTTATTGGCTACCGCAACCATAATAAAAGACCCTATTGATTTGCCGTATGCCGACCCAAAGCAACGTGAAGGAATATTATCATTAAGGAATAATCCCGAACAAGTGCATCGTGCAAATGGACCAAAAGGCGATCTTGTTTTGAACTGCCAAATTAATGTACCGCAAAGAAAATGAAACTAAGGTTATATATCATTTTGGCATTGGCTTATTGTTATACACCTGCTTGTGCACAAATTGTTTTTGAGCAAAAACAGGGCGAGCTAAACATTGCAAAATTGGTAGATTATTATGTGGATTCTAATCAATCTTTGCAAATAGGCGAAGTGATGAAACTCCCTTTCAAACAGAAAGTTTCAAGCAATTTCAATATCCCAAACCTGCAACTTACCAATTATAGCTTTTGGTTTAAGTTTCAATTAAAAAATCTCTCTGAATACAAGAAACTGTTATTGGTTTACGACCAACCCATATTAAACGATATTGTATTATATAAAGTAAAAAATGGCATCGTTGACTCATTCGTTTCGGGTGAGCAGGTTCCATTAAGTAAAAGGCTATTTAAATATAATATTCCAGTATTTGAAGTAGTTGACGATACATCGGATTATTATATAAAAATTACCAGTATTGGCACTTTACAACTTGACCTTAAAATTACTACCATAAGCAAATTTGTGGAAGACCGATTTACTAAAAACTTACTGCTAGGTATCTATTATGGAATACTGCTAATCATGTTTTTCTACAACTTCTTTATATACTTTACAGTACGCGATAAAACATACATATATTATTCAGTATATATGGCTGTACTCATTATTACACAGCTTGCTCTTGAAGGTTATGGCAATGTAATATTATGGCCCGATAATTTATGGCTTACACAATATGCTTTGCTTTTATTTACACCCCTAGTAAATATAACTGGGATATTATTTGCCAATAAATTTTTAAATGTAAAAGAAAATATACCCATACTCCATAAAGTAAGTAAAGTTCTTTTGGGATTGTTAATTATAATCTTATTAATAACTTTATTTTACTCTCGAGCGGCAGGGTATAATTATTCCAGAAGTGTATTGGGACTAAGTCCTATTTATTTATTTGTTGTCAGCCTTATTGCTCTTAGAAAAAAAATTCCTTCGGCAAAATACTTTCTAATATCGTGGACGAGTCTAATAGCAGCATTGATAGTATTTATATTAAGAGATGTCGGCGTGCTTGAGCACAACAATTTTACCAACTATTCACTGCAGATAGGTACAGCCTTAGAAGTAACCCTCCTCTCATTTGCACTTGGCGATAAAATACGACAATATAGAGTTGAGAAAGAAATATCGCAGGCAGAAGCGGTGCGTGTGGCCAAATTGAATGAAGAAATTTTAGCTGAACAAAACGTGTTTTTGGAACAACAGGTAAAGGAACGTACCTCAGAACTCAACAAGACATTGAGCGACCTTAAACTTGCACAAACCAAACTGGTAGATACTGAAAAAATGTCATCGCTGGGCCAGCTCACTGCGGGTATTGCACATGAGATAAACAACCCTATCAATTTTGTTAGTTCCAACATAAAACCCCTGAAACGCGACGTACAAGAGCTACTGGATATTGTGAAGGAATCGGAAGCACTCTTTGCCGATTCTGGTGATCCTGTTATTATCGCCAAGCTCAATCAGATCAAAGTAAAATACGATTTCGATTATTTGAAAGAAGAAATTCCTTTGCTATTTGATGCTATACAAAATGGAGCAGAGCGTACCGCTGAAATTGTAAAAGGACTTAAGTCTTTTTCGAGGGTTGATGAACAATCTCTTAGATTTTCCGATATCCATGAAGGTATTGACTCAACGCTGATGTTATTAAAAACACAAATGTCAGGGATAAAAGTTACCAAAGAGTATGGCGTTTTGCCCATGGTGGAATGTTTTATTGGTAAAATGAACCAAGTATTTATGAACATACTTAGCAATTCTGTTTATGCTCTCAATCACGCCAAAGAAACCGTTGTAAACCAAGAAATAAAGATAAAGACCTACAGCGATGAAAAAACCCTGTATGTTGAGTTTAGTGATAACGGGCTGGGTATTCCTGAAGAATATATGGAAAAACTATTTGAACCTTTTTTCACCACCAAGCCCGTGGGTGATGGCACAGGGCTTGGATTATCAATTGTGCACAGCATTATTGAGATGCATAAAGGACAAATTACTGCCCTGTCGAATAATAATTTTGGAACATTATTTAAAATTTCCATACCTTTGAAACAAGAATGAAGCCCACTGAAACCAAACCCCAAATTTTATATCTCGACGATGAACCACACAATATAACTGGTTTAAGGGCTATACTTCGCAAAGAATACGAGGTGGTTGGGTGCTTGTCAGTGAGCGAAGCTAATGCGTTATTAGAAAAACAAGACTTCCAAATAGTAGTGGCCGACCTTAAACTGGGCGAGGATGATGGCATCGATTTTTTGGACAATATCAGGGTAAAATACCCGCGTCCGGTAAAAATATTGCTTACTGCTTTCTTCGATTTTGAAGCAGCAGTTAAAGGTATCAATAAGGCAAAAATATTTGGATACTTATTTAAACCGCTTAACGAAGATGAAGTGCTGTCCACAATTAGAACAGCACATGAGCACTATGTGAATAATGATTTGCTCGAAAATAAAAAAGCAGAATTGGAAAAGGCCCACGAAGAACTGAACCGCTTTGTTTACAGTGCTTCCCACGATATGCGTGCCCCCCTGCGATCCATTATGGGAATTATTAAAGTAGCAGAAATGGAGGGCATTGACGACAGGGTGAAACACTACTTCAGTTTAATAGAAAGAAGTGTGAGTCAATTGGATGCGTTCAATGTAAATCTTATTTCCTATTTTAAAAACAACAAACAAGAAACTGTTATTGAACCTATTGACTTTAAAGAAATAGCCAGGGATATTTTTGAACAGTTCCAATATTATCCAGGAGCCGAGAATATTAATTTTGTAATCAATACAAACCAAAATACCCCGTGGATGGGAGACTTGTTTAGGATTAAGATAATTTTCAATAATTTGATTACCAATGCTATAAAATTTCAGCGAAATGAAATTTCCAACAAACATATTATTTTTACCTGCGATACCAAAGACCCCGACAAAGCAATATTGATTATTGAGGATAACGGGATTGGTATTGATGAAGAGAACCAAAAAAGAATTTTCGAAATGTTTTATAGGGCAACCAGAGAAAATTCAGGATCAGGAATCGGATTATATATTGTAAAAGAAGCACTAAATAAAATAGGAGCACAGATCAGAATTGAATCGAAGCCAAACATTGGGACAAAATTTATTTTGGAAATACCCGCCACATTAAATATTGAAGCATGAAGTTTTTATTAATTGACGATAGCGAAATTGAACTTTATGTAACCTCTAGGTTACTGGACAATGCTGGGATATCTACGAGTGTCCTAACATTTTTGGAAGCCAGGGAAGCATTATCACATTTACACGAGGTAAAAATGGAAAAACAAAAACTTCCGGATGTGATTTTGCTCGATATACACATGCCGACCATGAGCGGGTTCGATTTTTTGGACCATTATATACAATCATTGGGAGAAATATTGAACGAGCATGTTTCCATTATCATACTATCAAGTACAGCCGACCAAAAAGATTTTGAGCGGGCCAAAAATTACAAGATAGTAAAAGGTGTGTTTGATAAGCCACTTGATACAGTAAAACTCAAAAACTTGCTTGAAGAAATCAATACCTGATAAATACTTTTTTAGTATATACATTCTCGTTTCCCACCTTGTCCGATACCTTTAATTTTACTACCTGTAGCCCTTGTGGTGTTTCGGTATCAAAGAAATAGGTGAGCATATCACTTTTGGCATCATACTCGGCAATAACCCATTTGCTATTTATATATAAATTGTATTTGTCTATTCCGCTTAGTTTATCTGTAATCTTAAAACTTAAGTGCCTTCCTTTTAACTGATTTTTTTTTGTAATATTTATAGGTTTTATTACAGGTTTCTGAATATCTACGCCTATAAAATATATACCCGGTTTGCTAATATTGGCCGCTACATAACCTTCGTTGTAGCCAGTGCCCCCTGCGTATAAAATATTCTTATTATAATCAATATAATATAAAGATGACTTGCCAAGTAATGTTTTACTTTCATAATTGATAGAAAGGCGACAAGGCTTTATAAAGGAGATAGGCAAATCGGTATGTTTGTATTTTACTTTTACCCTGCCATTGCCTATTTCATTTGCTTCTAATTCGTCGGGGATACTTAAACCACTCTCTGCACAAGTAATTTGGGAATAGCTATTTATTTTGATGGAATCAATTATAATCGAATCTTTTAAAGTGTCAGCTATGCCAAATATATTAAATTCAAGTTCTTTTGAAAAACCTGCCAAATCTATTGCTTCAATTTTGATATGATATAATTTATTTTCTTCTACATCAAATACACCCTCTTTTTTAGTTTTGTAAAAGTACAATTGATTAGAGCTTAGCTTGTACAATCTTTGGTATTTAATTCCATAGTTCCACCAACTGGCAAAATTAAGATGGGCATTTACATACTTAGATTTATCAAAAGAAAATTTTTCAAATTTGCAGCTATAATATTTTTCGCTATTTATATATAAATTAATTTGATAGGGATTGAAGGGAATTACTTTAAAAGTAGTATAATCATTTACTACTGCATCAATACCTGTAGCACCTGCGGGTATAAAAACCGTATCGAGATTTTTATCATTATAATTGATAACTGAAAGTGTTCTATTTGCAGAAAAATTAGTATTATATATTCTATTAATGGCTACTTGTTTTATTTCGGGAGCAATAGTATCATTTACATCTATGCCAAACAGTATAGGGTTAATTATTTCTTCCGTTTTGGTGTCCCTTATTTCAAAATGTATATGTGGCCCCGATGAGCCGCCTGTATTACCACTTAATGCCACAAGCTGCCCCTTAACAACTGCCAGTTCACCTTTTTTGGGGAATACATCTATTTCAAAACTTTGATTATTATACTGTATTTGTTTTATATACATTCCTATTTCATCAGTATAGGTATTCAAATGCCCATATACGGTAGTGTAGCCATTCGGGTGGTCAATATACAGTGCTTTGCCATATCCGACTGGCGATATTTTAATACGTGAAACCCACCCCTCAGCCGCTGCCAGCACGGGCATATTTTCCTTATCATAAGTTGTAATATCTATACCTGAATGGAAATGGTCGTTACGCAAAGTACAAAAGCCCCCTGAAAGATAAATGGGAGAATGGATGGGTGAGCGAAAATAATCTTTAGGATAGGTATTTTGTGCAAAAACTATATTACCAGAAAGCAGAACAAATGCAATAAATATATAAGTTATCGTTCTGTTCATTTAATCAATACTTCCAAATTTTTCTGATCAAAGATATATCCTTCTAATTTGTCCCCTACTTGCACAGGCCCAACACCCGCAGGCGTTCCCGTGAATATAATGTCGCCTTTTTTTAACATGAAATACTTAGACATGAATGCAATAAGTTCATCAATTTTATATATCATATCTGCGGTATTTCCTTGTTGTTTTTTCTCCCCATTTTTATATAAAGTAAATTCTATTTTTTGCAAATCATCAAACTTATCTTTGTTTACAAAATCACCAATTGCGGCACTCATATCAAAACCTTTGGCAAGTTCCCATGGCAAGCCTTTTTTCTTCAAATCGTTTTGCAAATCGCGGGCGGTGAAATCAATTCCCAATGCAATTTCATCATAATACTTGTGTGCAAATTGCGGTAATATATGTTTGCCTGTATTGTTTATTTTAACAATCAATTCCAGTTCGTAATGTATATCTTTTGAAAAATCGGGATAGTAAAAATCATACCCGGGCCTAAGCACTGCATTATCTGGCTTAATAAAGATAACTGGATTCTCAGGCACTTCATTTTGTAGCTCTTTTATATGCTCACTATAGTTTCGACCAACACAGAGTATCTTCATTTATGTAAGTATTAAGGGGTAAGGGATAAGGAGTAAGGAGCTTACGCCGTCCCGATAGCTATCGAGGAGGCCCTTACCCCTTACTCCTTATCCCTTACTACTATATTTATTCTTCGCTGAAATTGGGGTAGGTATAGTTTGTGGGTGGTGTAAATGTTTCTTTAATAGTTCGCATACTGCACCAACGTAAAAGGTTTACTTTGGCTCCTGCTTTATCATTGGTTCCGCTGGCACGTCCGCCGCCAAATGGTTGCTGGCCTACCACTGCTCCTGTTGGTTTGTCATTTATATAAAAATTACCTGCTGAGTGACGCAATATATTTGTAGCTAGTTCAATGGCATAACGGTCCTGAGAAATAATAGCACCCGTTAAAGCATAAGGAGAGGTTTTATCCAAAATATGCAAAGTCTCTTCAAATTTTGCATCTTCATATATATATATTGTAAGCACCGGTCCAAATATTTCTTCGCACATAGTAAGCGATTGCGGATTTTCTGTAAGTATAATAGTTGGCTTAATAAAATATCCTTTCGATTTATCATAAGTACCGCCTGCAATTATTTTCACATTGGGATCGGCTTTGGCTTGATCTATATAAGAAGCTATTTTGTCGAAAGCTTTTTCATCAATCACTGCGTTTACAAAATTGGTGAAATCTTCAACGGGTCCTACTTTTATATTATTAACTTCATTTATTAAATCCGTTTCCATTTTTGCCCACAAACTTTTTGGAATATAAGCCCGTGAAGCTGCTGAACATTTTTGACCTTGGAACTCGAAAGCACCACGAACAATAGCAGTTCGCACCACATCGGCATTGGCAGATGGGTGTACTATTATATAATCTTTTCCTCCTGTTTCGCCTACAATGCGAGGGTAGCTTTTATATGTTGGTATATTCTCTCCAATCTGTTTCCACACATTTTGAAAAACACCTGTTGATCCAGTAAAATGTATACCCGCAAAATCGGGATGTTTAAAAACAATATCTCCCGTTTCAGGACCACTGGTATATACTAAATTGATAACACCGGCAGGCACACCGGCCTCTATAAAAATCTCCATCAGCACATTGGCTGCATATATTTGGGTAAAGGCAGGTTTCCATACCACTACATTGCCCATCATAGCTGCTGATGCAGGAAGATTACCCGCTATTGCTGTAAAATTGAAAGGCGTGAGGGCAAATACAAAACCTTCCAGTGGTCTGTATTCTATTCGGTTCCAAATACCTTTCGATGAGATTGGTTGGTCATTATATATCTCGCCCATAAAAGCCACATTGAAACGAAGGAAATCTATCATCTCGCATGCTGCATCAATCTCGGCCTGAAAAGCATTTTTCGATTGACCCAACATGGTAGCTGCATTTAATTTATAGCGATAAGGACCAGCTAATAATTCGGCAGCTTTCAAAAATATAGCGGCACGTTGTTCCCAAGGCATATTTTCCCAATCGGCTTTGGCAGCAAGGGCTGCATCAATTGCTTGTTGCACATGTGTTACATTCCCTCGGTGAAAATGACCCAGCTTGTGGTGCCTATCATGCGGCGGATTTAAATCGGTTGTATTTCCTGTTCTCACTTCTTGACCACCTATATACATGGGTATGTCCAAAGTTTTTGAGCGGGCATCGGCCAATGCCTCTTTTAATAATTTTCTTTCAGAAGTGCCTGGTGCATAATGGCAAATAGGCTCATTTATAGGCGTTGGGATTTTGAAAAAACCGTTCATTTTTTTATTGTTTAATTTTGGTGCAAACCTACAAAAACAAAGCCCTAAAAAAAATTACAAAACAAAGATATTTTTTTTCACTACTAACCGACTAAATTTTTAGATAAAAAGAGGGGCTGCAAATATGCAGTCCCCTTTTTTCATAAATTGCGAGTTACGCAACTTTCAGTTT
>JAYVCI010000006.1:0-4351 GCA_043750035.1 Chitinophagaceae bacterium | reverse complement strand
CAAATAGGCCGTAATCTTGTTCTAGAAACAAAAACAAATCTTGACAATAACAATTTAATTTAACCTCAAATGTGTCAAGTAATTTTAGGAGGGGTCAGTCTCCGTCCCGATAGCTATCGGGACCCGAATCCTGAATCCTGATTCCCAAAAAAAATCCCCGCTTTTGGCGGGGACTAACATATATCAAATAAACCAAATCAATTTTTTTTCGGATTTCACTTCCTTTTAATTACCTCAGTAGGGTAATAGTTCCTCTTAATGTTTCTCCAACTACAAATTCGCTTGACGATTTGCTTTCATATACAATTTCGTACATATATACATCTTGTGGGCATTCTTTTTCTTTTAATGTTCCATTCCACCCTGCATCATTTTCGTTCCCTGTATATATAAGTTGTCCCCACCTGTTATATAATACCATTGTATATTTATCTACACCACTTGTAGAAGGTCTGAAGTACTCGTTCAGTCCATCAGCATTGGGTGTGAACGCACTGGGGATATATACTTTGGGCTGGGTGTAAACCACTGTTGCTTGGCTGTCAATAGGGTTTGTTTTAATATCAGCTAGCGTAATTTTTACATCATTATAATTAGAGCACAAGCCGTTTGTAATAGTCCACCTAAAAGTATATTGACCTTGAGTTAACCCAGTTATTGCTGAGGTGGGAGAAGTGGGCGATACAATTTTTGCACCTGTGCCTGATACCATGGTCCACATACCCGTTCCAGTGCCAGTGGCATTGCCATTTAGGTTAGTGCTTGTTGTGGTATTCATATTAAGATATTGACGGCTTCCCGCATTTGCATTTACAGGTGGGGCATAATTGGTAATTGTTATAATACTATTTGATGAGCTGCCACCAATGGTTATTGTCCATTTGAATTGATATATACCTGGGGTCATATTTTTTACAGTAGTAGTTTGGCTGTTCGCATTTGTAATGTTACATACAGGGCCAGATATTTGGCTCCACACACCTTTGCCGGCTCCCGGGTTATTTCCAAATATACTAATAGTTGATGCGTTGCAATAACTGGAATCTGAACCAACTTTTGAATCGGGTATCACATTTACCACAACGGTATCTGATGTTGACCCGCATGAATTGCTGATATTCCATACAAAGGTATATTTACTGTTCTCGTTTATTCCTGTTACATTGCATGTTTCAGCATTGGGGCTGTCAATCACAACTTTCGACCCACCAATCTGACTCCAAGTGCCAATTTCTTGACGTGAAGGTGCATTGCCCTTTAGATATAACAATGTGCTTTTGGTAATCGTTTGATCTGCTCCCGCACTTGCCGAAGTAGGTGCTTCTGTTGAAACATATATTATAACTTCATCCGAAGTTGCTGTGCACCCTCCGCCGCCATCAATTTCCCATTTCATATAATACCTGCCTCCTATTAATCCGGTTAGGCTGCTTGAGGGGTTATATATATCTGAGAATTTTGCAGTGTTGGGGCCGCTTATTTGTGACCATGTTCCGGTTCCCGATATAGGGATATTAGCAGCCAATGATCCTGATACTACATTACAGGCAAATATTTGATTGGTGCCTGCTTTAGAATTACTGGGTAGCGTTGATATAGTTATAGTAGCAGTATCTGAAGCAATGCCACAAGTATTGGAACAATAATACCGCATTTTATATACTCCTTTTTTGAATAACTTTGTTATATTGTTTCCTGAAATGCCAGGGGCAGCAGGGCCACTCACAAATGACCATGTTCCTCCTTTTGATATAGGTGCCATAATAGCTACATTGGCCCCACATTCTGCAACAATATCTGGCCCGGCATCGGCGGTAAGTTTTGAGAATACAGTGATGGTAACTACAGCAGTTGTGGCACATTGGCCATTGGAGATTGACCACTTATAGGAGTATGCCCCGGCAGCAGTAATTCCCGTAACAGAAGTTTTAGATGAATCTTTATATGCAATTTTTGTAGATGTGCCCGCAGTTTGTGCCCATACACCCGTTAAAGCAGAATCGGGAGGGGTGCCAGATATATTAAAAGATGATGGGAGATTGTCTATACAATAATTTTGGTTTGGACTGGTTGCAATAGTGCTTGCAATACCCAATGATAATATAGTAATACTAACAGTGTCCTCGTTTGATACGCAAGGGCCACTTACGGTCCATTTTAATAAGTAAGTACCAATTTGTAAATCGCCAAGTGTAGTATTATAAGTATATATATTGCCAAACGTGCCACCACCGGGTCCACTTAGTAAAGTCCAAATACCTTTTTGTTTGCCGTTTCCGGGGCATGAACCTGCAAGCCTGGCCTTGGTGCCACAGCTTATATTTTGGTGGGCACCTGCATCAACAGGGGCACCTCCGATATATGAAATTGTAACATCGTCGTACGAGCTGCAGCTACCGTTGGTAACCGTCCACCTCAATACTATATCGGTAGCGTTTATACAATTGTTGCCTGAAAGTGTAAACTTACTGGTAGGTGATTTAGCATCGGAAAAACTGCCCACACCACCCCAAACAACTTTCCACAATCCAGTTTCACTTGAATCAGGTGCAGTAGCTGCTAAGTTTACCGCCAATCCATTTATAGTACACTGTGTTTGATCGGGACCCGCATCGGGGGTACTGGGCACAGCACTTATTTTTATGGTAACCTGGTCGGCAACACTGGTGCCATCTTTACAGGTGGCGGTTATTTTAAATGTATATATACTGCCCCCTTTATATCCGTTCACAGTTGTTCTTAAACTATCAGGATTGGTAATTTGCAATGTGGGGCCGTTGGCTAAAATCCACTTTGCAGGGGTAGCAAACAATCCACTGGCATTGCCTTTTAGTTCACCAGGCAGTGATATGCAATTAGATTGGTCGATACCTGCATTTACGGTGCAGTTTTGCGATTTCAATGAACCACATAGAAAGGTAAAAATTAGTGTGAGAATTAAATAAATAGTTTTCATTTTAGTAATAGTTTATAATGTTATTTGTTATTTTATGTTTATATCAAATAGATTTTTTTCCTCTTATTTGATAGTACAAAATTCCACTATATACACAAGCTGCTAAAAGACATGCAACAGGTAAACTATATGATAGTAATCAGTTATTGATTTTTTTTAAAAATTTTATAAATTGCTATTATTATTAAAGAAAAAGAGGGAGAAATGATATACTTATAATACCTGTAAGATGGCTGATAATATTGGATTATAAAGCTTTTATAATACTATTTACTTCATATAATATAATTTATATTTAAGGCATTCTTAAATTTATAAAAAAAGAAAACCCCGACTTTTTGTCGAGGCTTATCTTTTGAAAACCAAACCATATATTTATTATAACATCACTTTCTTATTTACCTGTTTTATTGTTTCAGGTTAATCAACCCTATTATCTGTTTTTAAATAATAATTGTGTTGCTTATATTATTTAGTAGTTTTTGCCGATACTTTCCTTTTTTCAATATATGCTTTTTCAAAATCGGCAAACCATTTCATACCCAGTGTGTAGGAATTTACTTCTGTTTTGGGATCGGAATAGCTGCTTTTTTTCAAGTTGTGTTTCGAGTAATACTCCGCAATAGTAATCTGTGCTTGTTTTAAACTTACATTATTGGTAGATCGGTACAAGTCTATTTGCTCTTTTATATTTATACAGGTCCTAAAATTGGTCATCTCATTTTGTAGTATAGTAGAGTCCAGTGATAGTTTGCTTTTGTATTTCATGGTTTTATCACTGCTCATTAAAAATACAGCAGGCAATGAAACTACATTAAGCTTGCGGGCAAATTGTCTGCCTTCCCGAGTTGCTATATCAGCTTTGATGCACACAAAGTTTGAGCTGATGTTTTTTTGTACGGAAGCCGTATTAATCACATTTCGCATATATACACGACTGGAGTAACAGGTGTTTGAATACACAAGCACCATTACGGGTTTGTTCTCTTTTGTAGCTTCTAAAAAAGATTTTTGGGATAACTCTGAATCAATCCCATCAGTTAATGGTGCCTCAGCACGCATAAACATTGCAAATGCTGCGATAAACGCAGTTAAGTAGAATAGTTTTATTAAGTATTTCATTTTTGTATAATTATTTAGTGCTGCAAAATTGGATATAATACTTGCCGCAATAAATGATACCAGTCAGTATAATATAATGATGTTCGTCATTGGGATTCGGGGGTCAGGATTCAGGATTCAGGATTCGGGGCCATTCGGCAGCGAGGGAATCGGGATTCAGGATTCGGGATTTGGGGCCATTCGGCAGCGACGGAATGGGATTCAGGATTCGGGATTTGGGGCCATTCGGCAGCGAGGGGATGGGATTCAGGAATCGGGATTCGGGATTCGGGG
>JAYVCI010000005.1:0-27067 GCA_043750035.1 Chitinophagaceae bacterium | reverse complement strand
CTAATAAATATTGGTATTGACCCAATTATGGTTTGGGTTGTTGTGGTTGCACAACGGGTGATGTTGGTTGTTGTGGGGCAGTTTCAACAAAACCTTTTAAGGTAAGGGCAATTGAAGCTGTTTTACCATTAGAGGTTACGGTAACTACTTTGTTGAACACACCTGGACGGCCTTGTGAGTTGAAAGTAGCGGTGATAACGGCTGTTTTACCAGGAGCGATGGCTTCTTTAGGCCAAGTAGGAGTGGTACAACCGCATGAGGCTTGTACATTTGAAAGGATCAAAGGCTCTTTGCCAGTGTTTTTAAATTTGTATTCGTAAGTAGCAAGTGTACCTTCTTTAATGTTCCCGAAATCGTGAAGGGTTTCCTCAAACTGGATGTCGGCTTGATTGGGATTGGCTGCTGGAACCGGTGCTGGTGTTTGTTGTGCGTTAACGCCTATAATCATGGCGAAGGCAAACGATGCTGATAAGATAATTTTTTTCATGTTGTTTTAATTTTAATTTTTTAGTGCGACAAAATTAATCCAATTATTGTACCAAAAAAAAGGGTTTGCAAAAAAAACTTGATTTAGTTGGCGGCAAAACCTTTTACTATAAGTAGCAGACTGGGATGTGTTTTTGAATTTGAAGTTACTGTTACTGCTTTTGAAAATGTACCCTGCCTACCTTGTGTACAATAGGTAACACTAATAACTGATTTGCCACCAGATAGAATTGGTTCTCTTGGCCAACTTGCCACCATACAACAGGATGTTTGTGCATTGGAAATAATTAGAGGAGAATTGCCAATATTTTTAAATTTGAATTCATGATTCACATTCGGACCTTCTATTATTTTCCCAAAATTATAGGTTATATACCCCCCGGGTCTATCTGTTGTATCATTTTCAAATGCAATCTCTGCGAATGGTTCAAGCTTTGGATTAATTGCTGCACTCTTTTTCTTCGGTGTTTGATTGGCTTTCAGTGGCTCCTGCGTAAACGATTGCAAGCTAAAGCCAACTGCAAACAAGCATACCATTATATATATAAGTTTCCTCATTGCCAACAGATACTAAAAACAATGCCAAAAAAAAAGAGGCCCTGAATTAACAGAGCCTCTTTAATAAAAATGTATTAAATATCTTTATGGGTTTACTGTGCCTTTTATATACAATAATTTTACAGGCTGCGATTTTGAATTTGAGTTTACGGTAACGGCTTTCGAAATTACCCCTACCCTTCCCTGCGTATGATACACTACTTTTATCACCGCAGAAGCACCAGGTGCAATTGGATCCTTCGGGGCTTCAGGGGCAGTACAGCCACAGGGGGCAGTAACGCTGGAAATAATTAACGGTGTGTTGCCAATGTTTTTAAATTTGAATTCGTACATCACGTCTGGGCCATTGGGCACACTGCCAAAGTCGTGTTCTTCTGTTTCAAACGAGAACTCAGCAAATGGTTCAGCAGGAGGTGCTGGTGGCGTTTTTACCGCTACTGCTTTTTTCTTTTTAGCTGCTTTGGGGGTTTGTGTTTTAGTAGTAGTTGTTTTCTTTTTTGGTGTAACTACAGGCTCTTGAGCAAATGACTGGTTAGTGACGCCGACGGCTATCAAAAATGCCAATGTGTAAATAATTCTTTTCATGTTCTTAATTTTTATTATTTTTCCAATAAACCAATCACCATGCCAAAACTGTATATATTATATCCTTAGGTTATTAAATATGCTCTTGCTTATAACAAATCAAAATCATTAAATCTAATCCCGATAGCTATCGGGACGTTCAATCGTAAATCGCTAAATCATTAAATATTAATAAGCCCACTTTATCCATATTGCTCCCCAGGTAAACCCACCTCCAAAGGCTGAGAGTACAATATTATCGCCTTTCTTCAGTTGGTTTTCCCACTCCCATAAGCAAAGTGGCAACGTACCATTGGTGGTATTGCCAAATCGTTCAATGTTCAGCATCACTTTGCTGCTGTCAATTTCCATGCGTTCGGCTGTGGCATCTATAATTCGTTTATTGGCCTGGTGCGGAACTAGCCAAGCGATATCGTCCGCTACCAAATTATTGCGGTCCATTATCTGTCTGCTCACCTCGGCCATATTGGTTACGGCAAATTTGAAAACCGTTTTACCTTCTTGATATACATAATGCTCTCCTGCATCAATGGTTTCGTGAGTTGGTGGTTTTAATGAACCCCCAGCTTTTTGGTGAAGAAACTCACGCCCACTTCCATCCACATGCAGTATGCTGTCCATAATTCCAAGCCCTTCATAATTTGGCTCAAGCAATACTGCTCCCATGCCATCGCCAAATATGATACAGGTATTTCTGTCGGTATAATCTATAATGGACGACATTTTATCGCCACCCACTACAATTACTTTTTTGTACTTTCCGCTCAGTATCATATTGTTTCCTGTTTCCAATCCAAACAAAAATCCAGAACAGGCAGCACCCAAATCGTACCCCCATGCATTTTTTGCTCCTATTTTATCACATATAATACAAGCTGTGGAAGGGAATATAAGATCGCCAGTAATGGTGCAACAAATTATCAAATCAATTTCTTCGGCACTAATGCCACGTTTCTTCAATAAACCATTGATGGCCTCAACCCCCATGTCGCTTGTAGCTTTGCCTGGTTCATTAAGTATATGTCTTTCTTTAATACCTGTGCGGGCCATTATCCATTCGTCCGATGTGTCCACCATTCGTTCCAACTCCTGGTTGGTGAGTATATAATCGGGCACATAACCATGCACCGCCGTAATTGCTGCTGTAATTCCCATTCCTTGATAGTTAAATATAAGACGCTGCAATATTCACCATAATTCTTGGGACGGCGAAACACAAAATTCAAAAATTTCCCACCGTATGTTAAATTATTGAATGGTTTTAAGGTCATTTGTTCTTTGCTTTGCAGCTTTATTAGATATATGAACAATCAAACAAATTACTGGACAGGTATTCAACAAATAGGCATCGGCATTAAAAACGTAACGGAGGCTTCTCAGTGGTACCGTGACCATTTTGGTTTTACTGCCCAGGTTTTCGACGATGCTGGCGAGGCTGCCCTCATGCTGCCCTATACAAAGAATGAAGTGCGTTCGCGTAGGGCAATTCTTTCCCTCAACATGGCCGGTGGTGGTGGTTTTGAAATATGGCAATACACCAGCCGTATGCCCGTGGAGCCTGCAAAACCAATCAGGTTGGGCGATTTCGGAATATTTGCCCCCAAACTTAAATGCCCCGATGTACACAAAGCTTACGATTTTTTGAAAAGCAAAAATGTGAAAGTAACTGCTCCCACCGAAAATCCAAATGGACAACTAACTTTTTGGGCTTGGGATTTATATAACAATCCTTTTCATTTGGTAAGTTCAAATGATTGGTTCCAAAAAACCAAACACCCTATTGGTGGAATTTGCGGTGCTGTGATAGGTGCGGCAGAGATTGATAAATCAATAAAGTATTATAAAGAAGTTTTAGGCTTCAATCAGGATATATATAATACTTCTGGAAAGTTCAGCGACTTACCAACTTTACAAGAAGAAAAATTTAAACGCGTATTATTGAAAAAAGCCAAACCAAATGTGGGGGCATTCAGCAGATTACTTGGAGATACAGAAATTGAATTGGTTCAAGCAACAGATTACCAAGGTGTGAAAATATTTGAAGGGCGTGATTGGGGTGATACTGGTTATATACATATATGTTTTGATGTGGTGGATATGAAAGGATTACAAGCACATTGCATTTCTCATAATTCACCCTTCACCGTTGATAGCGGAGAAACTTTCGATATGGGCGATAGCGGTGGGCGGTTCAGCTATACTGAAGATCCCGATGGTACTTTAATAGAATTTGTAGAGACCCATAAAGTTCCCATCTTGAAAAAATTTGGTTTGTTTCTCAACCTCAAAAACAAACAACACAAACCCCTAGCAGATTGGATGGTACGGTTATTGGGAATAAGCAAAGTGAAATGAGAAAAATAGTATATATATTTTTGTTTGCCTGCGGATTCATTATCTCAGCATGTTATACTATTAAACCTAAAGCATATATAATATATGGCCACGTTACCCAATCAGAGGATTGGTGCAGCGGCATGGCTCCCGGACCAGAATATGATGAGGTGCAAAGGAATCCACCACCTTATATAGGATTAAAATTATATATAAAACGTGGGGGCATTAATAGTGAAAGTGCTAAAGTATATAAAACGGTAACTACTGATTCATTAGGTAATTTTAAATTATTTCTTTACCCTGGTAATTATATCATTATGCGGGCTGAAAAATTGAAGAAACCCGCTATTCCCAAAGATGACCCATACTCAAAATGGGACTCCGCTTGTATAATAAAAAATTGGCGTGACGGCGACTACAAATTCACTGTAAATTATAAATCAAACAAAAAAATAAGTTTCGATTTGAGGCAACACTGCAATTGGAATCAACTTTGCTTAGATTATACAGGGCCATTGCCACCGTGATTATTACACAGAAAGATTTGACAACTTTGCCTATAAAGTCGAAGGCAAAGTTGTCAAATCTATCCCACTAATTCCCTTTAAATACAGGTTTCCTTTTCTCAACAAACGATTGCACACCTTCTTGGTAATCATTGCTACGCCCGGCGATTTCTTGGCAGTGGGCTTCATATTCCAACATTTCGTCCAGTGAAGAATTGCCAGACTTATTCAACATTTTTTTCATTAAGCCAATAGCTTTTGTAGGGGCGGATTTATAGTAATCTACAAACTTATTTACTTCTTCGTCTAACATTTCTGCGGGCACTGCACGATTTATGATACCCAGTTGCAAAGCCTCGGCGGCCGATACTTTGGTTCCCATCGTTGCCATTTCAAATGCTTTGCTGCTACCTACGGCTCTGGGTAAAAAATAACTTGAACCTGAATCGAGTACCAATCCCACATTGATAAATACTTCTATCATGGAAGCGGCTTCACTAGCTACTATAATATCGCAAGCCAAAGCAATGGAACAGCCTGCACCTGCGGCCACGCCATTGAGCCTACAGATGATGGGCACAGGCAAATTACGCATAGACCGAATAATGGGATTATACCTTTTATATAGTGATTCACTTAAGGATCGTTTCTGCCCGGCAATGGCTTTCAAATCCTGTCCTGAGCAAAAGGCTTTTCCTGCACCCGTAAGCACAACTACCCGTATAGATTTGTCTTTGTCAATTGCCTTAAGTGCATCCTGCATTTCAAAACTTTGTTGGTCGTTGAAGGCATTGAATGAATCGGGGCGATTAAGTGTGAGGCGGCACACGCCTTCATTTACTTCATATAGTATTGTTTCAAATTGCATATTTATATATAGATTTTTCTGACTGCAAATAACATGAATAACAGAATTGCTTTTTTGAAAATTATAAAATAAAAAAAGCCCCCGTTTTATAACGAGGGCTTGTAAATTATTTTTAATTGATTAACTATTCAAGAATGTTTGCATTCTCAAATTTCATAATACCACTACCATCTCTATAATAGATAACTGTAGCAATTGAAAGATTGGCTGGATTCCACAATACAGGAAGTACTTTTGTAAATGTTTTTGTAATTACTTTATTGGCTTCGATTGTACCACTAGCTAATAAATCGCCGGTAATAGAAGTATTAAAGCAATGACGCAATACGTGGTTGTGAGTCATGCTTAACTTTCCCTTATTCACGGTTTCTTGCTCTCCAATAAGGCCATTCTCAAGAACGAAAACAGCTAAATAATAATCGGTTCCACTTTGTGCCGAAGCAAATTTAGAATTTGTTGTTACAGTTAAGGTGCCTCCAGAAATTGATTTGGTGATATTTGTCCCAACTACTAAATCGTTTAAAACGATGTTGTTAATAGCAGCAGTCATTTTTTGAGCATTGTAATTAATATCAGTAGTAACACCGGCTTTAAAAACCCAGTCAGTACCTACGGCCATGCGGGGAACAGAACTTTCTTTAAAGATACCGTTAATTAAAAGAGTAGCAGCAGGAGATGAGAATAAATCATTTGAGTGAAGGCTAAAAGGCACTGCGGTCAGTTTGTTATCTGTTGATACTTTGTCAAAAGTTGGAAGTCCATACTCTCCGCAGGGAGGACACCATAAGCCGGTTATATCATAAATAGCGGCTTTCTTTGTTGTTTGGGGTAACTGACATGTGCCATCATCTTTTTTCGCATCTTTATTGTAGTTAAATGCGTTGGGGTTAGTGCAACCTGGGGTTTCAACTGTGGCGGCCTTCTTCGCACAAGAAGTAAGACCCACTGTGCATGCAAATGCTGCAGCAGATAAAATTAGGGTAATTTTTTTCATGATTTGTTTTTTTTAATTTGGATTTGTGGTGCAATTTACATCCTTTTTTTTAAATTATCAAACATTTAACCAATAAATAAATTTCAATACGATGGCTCTGTTTTTCATATTCAAATACTGGTCATAGTTATCGGAGTAAACAACAAACAAGTCGCTCATGGGGCGGAAACGCCATTGCAGCCTACAGTTCAAGTTGGTATTTTTAGTCTGGGCATTGTATTGCATAAAGGTGGTGAAGAAAAAATTTTTGGTAAAAGCCATCTCCGCTTTGGGGCTAATGTATATAATATTGGCCGTTTTGCTCGGGTATTTTATCAGATCTTGCGACACATTCAAACTAAATATACCATAAGGTTGTAATCTATAACTCAAATCTAAATACTTCGAGAAACGCTGCCCCGTATAAAAACCACCATAAGTAGTTCCTATTCCGATGTTGAACTTTTTACGCGTGTTGCTCTGAAACCGTGCATTGATATAGCTATAATAATAATCGCCAACGGGCAATCGTATGCCTGTAATATTTGTTGGATACAAAAACCGTGTGAACTGATTTACAAATTCTAAAATGAAAGCTGCTGAATTTTGGAATTTTACTTCCAAATTGGGGTTTAATTGAAAATCGGTAACACGGTGCAAAGTAGAATCGAAATAGGTATCATTATATAATCTCAGCTTATAATAGTTCACTGTTTTTTTCAATTTGCCTTTGGGGTAAAAGCGATACCCGATTTCAGGTTCCAGCCTGCCATAACTCATACGGGTAATTTTATTGGTAGCTGCATTATATAACTCAGGTCGGGGCACAAAACCTACTTCGGCCATATAATTTTTGCCCACATATTCGTGGTTCCAGGTGCAATAAAAGGTAGTGGTTTGATAAGCCAAAAAAGAAGCATTTGCTTGTGTGGCCATACTGGTTAAGTGCTTTGGGCTAAAACTCTGGTGTACGAAAACCTTTCCAACCCATTTGTTGTCGGGCGATAAAATATTAAGATCTATACCCAGCACCCTATTATAGGATGCCTCTGCATTATTTACGTTGCCAGTTTTCTGTCGGTTTACTATAATAAATGCGATATTGTGCGACCTCGGTCTGCCTTTTACAAATGCCAGTTGCCGCTGAAAAGCTGCCACAAAATAATTTTGTCCGTTAATCTGCAAAGCCTTGTCCGATGCGGTTTGCACATCCATAATACCTGCTCGCCATTTCCTGTTTATTTTGCCACTGAGCCTTGCCCCCGCAATAATTGGAATATTCTTTAATTGCAAATCAACAGGGCTTTGATACAATCCAATCTGCCGCGAAAAAAAGGGTCTGATCTGCCTAAAACCAAACTGCCCAAACAAATCAGAATTTTCTAAAAAAAACAAACGCTTTTCTGGATAGAACAGATTGAACCGCGTTAAATTTATTTGCTGCCTGTCTACTTCTACTTGCGAAAAATTGGGATTGATGGTCAAGTCTAAATTAAGGGATGGGGTAACTGCTACTTTGGCATCAAGTCCTGCATTGCCCATATAATTGGGACTAGGTTGGCTGGCCGAATCGACACTGCTACCAGCAATGGCATAAGGAATTAAAGAGATATTCATACCGGGGTTTGGCGGCAATTCGTCCCAAACCAAAGTGCCTGTAAAAGCCAAACTGGCTATATTAAATATTCTGGGAACACGGGTCCAAGTACTGCTCTCGTTGCGTTTCAAATCGTTGCGGCCAAAGTTTAAACCCCATGTTTTTAAGTTGGCTTTGTAGCGAAGTGTTTTTAATGGTATTGCCATCTCAACCACCCACCCATAGCTATATCTTTTCACGTTGCTATACCATACATTGTCCCAATCGGTAGTAACACCAAAGTTTCCGCCATTGGCTATCAATCCCTCACGCTGTGCCCCGACAGGGTTTACACCAAATGCAAATCCATTGGTCTTGTCACTAAAGGGTTCGAGTATGATAGTAAATGCATCGCTAATGGGGTAACTGAAATCGCGTTTGAGTGATTGAACTATATAATCTCCCGGCAAACTATCATAACATATTGCAGCCACATAAAAGAAATTATCATCGAACGAAACCATGGCCTCGGTTTTGGTTTTAGCTTTACTGCTATCAAAAGGGAATACTTGCTCAAAATCCTTGGCATGTTGGGCTTGCTGCCAACAATCCTCATCCAAAATAGCATCAATTTTTACGGGTTGATTTGTTTTTTTAATATGCAGTTCTTGGGCATATATATATGTTGTGGATATATAAAAACAAAGAAGTAATAAAACAATTTTCTGGGGCATAGGGGCGGCAAAGTTAAGTTGTCCACGCCGATTTTTTAATTTAGCCTGAAAAGGTTTTTGCGATTTGTAAATCGCAGTATATAACTACCTGCCCTCGCAAGACTCAGTCTTGTGAGCAAACTGTCCAAGTCTCCAGACTTGCGGGGCTTACTGCGTTTCGTCAGTCTGGAGACTGACTATATGGGAATCACAAGTTATGCTTCGCTAAACTTGCGAGGGCAAAGTCTAATGAAAAATTTATATTGAATGCCCATTCTATTATATTCTGCCCTCGCAAGACTCAGTCTTGTGAGCAAACTGTCCAAGTCTCCAGACTTGCGGGGAGTTACTGCGTTTCGTCAGTCTGGAGACTGACCATATGGTACTCACAGGTCGTGTTGACTTTTTCCAGTATTTAGCGAAGCAGATGGTAAATATGCGAGGGCTATTGATATGTCCTCTTTCCCGACAGTTATGCTGTCGGTGATTGTTTCAACTATTGACCGTTTGTCTTCGAATTGGAGAGAAGACCAACGGTCATATAAATCCTTTGCGTCTTTCATGACGACATCGGATGAGAGGTACTGGATTTTGAGGAAATCAAGTTCACCCTGTAGTTCGGGTAGCTGGTTTTCTATTTGGGTGAGGCGTTCTCTGAGGGGGTTATAATGTTCACCAAAGTATTCTCTGGTCAGTTCGTTGTTCATCCGCATTTCTACCAAATTATTTGTCTTTTTTCTCGCAGTTTCAGCTTCATTTAATAATACTTCAACAAGTGATTCTTTTTCTTTGATTGTGGTGTCAGATTCTTTTAAAAAATCTGAAATATCTTTTTCCGTCAAAAGAAATGTTTTCAATTGGCTGTGATATATTTCATCAATATCTTTTTCTGAGATTCTGTTTTTGCATGCCTTGCAAGTATATGTTGGATTGTCGGTATGGTGGAACACATACATTTTTTTAGTACACAATCCGCAGGTAACATATCCCGAAAGAAGATGGACAGCTTTGGGCCCCACTGGTTGTTTTTTACTTTCCTGTTCGTCCAAAATCCTGTTGCACTCGTTCCATACTTCTTCGGTAACAATAGCAGGGCAGGGACTAATGACCCATTCAGATTCGGGCTTGTATTCCCAAGTTCTTTTCGTGCCATTTGCACTTCCCTTAGTAAAGTTCGCCCTCCGTTCACCTTTAGCACAGGTATCACGAATCAGTCTTTCAACTGTCGTATCATAAAACTCTAACCCCTTTCGTGTTCTGTATCCCATTTTGTTGAGGGCAGTTGCAGTAGTTTTTTTACGCTTGTGCTTTAGGAACAACTCATATATTAGTTTTCTGACGGGTGCTTCTTTCTCGTCAACCATAAACTCCTTGCCCTCCCATTTATATCCGAATGGGGCATGTCCGCCTAAGCGTTTACCAAGTTTGGCTCTGATAGGTATTGAGGCTGCTACCCGCTGTGCAATTTCTTCCCGTTCCCATTGAGCCACCGCAGCAATCATTGTATAGAAAAGGCGACCTGCGGAACTACTCGTGTCTATTGACTCTTGTAATGAAATGAGGTCAGCATTATGTTCTCTAAAGTAATCTGCTATATCAAGCAATTCTCGTGTATTTCTTGCGACACGGGCAAGTTTAGAAAATACCAATCCTGTGATAGTTCCTTTTTTTATCGCTTCCATCATTCTCTTTGCTTCGGGATGATGCATAACGGTTTTACCTGAAACACCTTCCAAATGATACACCTCAACTACGTTCCATCCTTTAGCTTCTGCATATGCTCTTGCACGTTTTTCATGATGTTCGGGAGATTCACCCTTTGCCTGGTCATCGGTTGAAACCCGAATCCAGATACCTACATTTTTTGATTCCATTTTTGTATTATTTATATATACAAAAATATATAATTTTCGGAACTATTTCTTATTTCAATTAGAAATTATATACACAATGTTTTTACAATGCTGTGTATATGTTAGCAGTAATCATATGCTTGTCTCTGCTAATCTTATTTTTTGTTTAATTACTCCCAAATCACTTATTTCTTTTCGCTTGTTTATAATTTGCGTATCTATGTTCTGAATTTGCTTCCTCTTATTTTCGAGGTTGTTTTCAAAAGATTTCTTCTCTCTATCCCTTGATGCTCGTTTTATTGTTTTTGCTTTAGAAACTTTAGTGTTAGTAATCTCCTTTTGCAATCTTTTCAACCTATCATTTTTATCTGATATAATTTTACTTACATCAACTTTAATTCGTTGCTTCTGCTCTTCAAGTGAGGAGATAGAACTTTTAACCACAGAAATTCGATAGTTGATTTCTGCTAATGCCTTTTTTGTTTCTTCTTTGTTCATTGGTAAATTTATTTTTTTTATTTCTTCTTCATAGAATCCGTTACTGCCTTTATAATACTTTCTCGTTTATTTTTCGCAGTCTCATTTGATACTGCATTATATTCAACTTTCACTCTATAACCCTTCACCAACTGCTCAGTATTTGCTTCTTCTGCCACTTGATTGTCCAAAAATAAAAAGAGTGCTTCGGGTTCTAATGTTAGTATTCTTTTTTGAATACCTTTATCTAGTTTTTCATCTACCAGTTTTCGTATTTTTTGTAAATTCTTCGTATCATTTGAACAGACTATAATAGTCTCATATCCCGAATTAATACATTTTTCTATATTATGCATTTCCCATTTATCCTCGGTGGTCACCGAAACCTCACAAGCAATCTTTTTTCCATTGCGTTCAAGTACCACATCAACCCTGCCTTTTCCATCCATTGTCGGCTCTTCTATCCCAACTCTGAAACCACGGGATTCAGCCATTTTCTTGATAAGAGTCTGTAGGTACCTGTGCTGTGATATTTCTTTCTTTTCTTCAATCGTTTTTGTTGTGATAGAAATCTCATCATCAATAGTTTCTTTAGAAACTATAATTGGTTCTTTTTTCTGTGCAATACTTTTAGTTTCCGTTTGCGGAATACTATTAGTCAAATCTAATAATGTTGCTTTCAATAGTTCCTCTACTTCTTCTCGTGGAGTAGAGTAAGTGCTTCTTGAATGCTCTATAATCTTGTTGTATGTTTCAATAGTCTGGTCATTTTGAGGTAACTGACTTGTAGAAATATTAAAATCAAAATCGGGGCGGTCTACTCTGACGATTGCTTCACCTGTTGCAAGGTTCTGCAAGTCTTTTGATTCAAAATATGAAAAGCTGTCTTCAAAACGCTTTGCGTCCTGGTCTCCAACTCTGAAACAAATTCTCGTCCCTGAATTTGACACCACAGAACTTGCTAATTCGCTGTCGTGCTTGATAAGCTGCTGCATATCCTGATGGGCAAGTATCAGCCCTAAGTGATATTTTCTCGCCCCTGAGAGTATGGCAGACATTGAAGGCGTAATGAAGTTTTGAAATTCATCTATATATAAATAGAAGTTGGGACGGTGTTCTTTGCGTTTGGCTTGCCGTGCCATTGCAGCCTGTTGGATTTTAGATACCATGACTGTTCCTAAAAGATAACTATTTTCATTGCCAATCATCCCTTGTGACAATTTCATTAATAAAATCTTTCGACTATCTAATATATCTTCAAAATCTAAACTGCTTTTCTGAGCAACCATGTTGCGGATAATTCGCGGTCTCAAAAATGAATCAAGTCGTGTCAATATCGGGCCAATAGAACTGCTCTTTAGTAAAGGATATTCTTTGAGCCAATAATATATAATACTTGGGTCTGAAATAGTATGTACATACTTATGTCTATAACTCGGTTCAATTAAAAATCTTCGTAAATCTATCAGTGTTCCTTCCTGTGTATTTTCTAAAAATGCAAGAATTGCATTCGCTAAGACAGAATTCATTTGGTCGCCCCAACTGGTAGAGAGACGGCGGAAAGCCGCAACCAAATCAGATGAAAGAATTTCTTTCTCTATATCAGAATGGGCTTTCAATATATTAAATCCAACAGGATATTCCGAGTCAGATGGGTCTATGATAATAACATCTGCGTATCTGCTTTCGGGAATATGGGTAATAATTGCCTCTATTAAATCTCCATGTGGGTCAAGTACTGCCAGTCCATTATTGTTATATATATCCTGTTGAATGCAGTTTAACAGGAAGGTAGATTTTCCTGTTCCTGTAGCACCAATCACATGCATGTGTTTTAGTCGCTGTGATGGCTCTAGGGACACTGTTTTGGATATTCCTTGGTGAATGTTCGTTCCTAGTATAAATTCATGCCCTTCGGTCTGTATGGGTGCTGCTTTTGTTTTCTTGGTATCACGCTCTAGTTTGCTAGATACCACTGTCGGGGCAGGGGGATGTATAATAGTTGCTAATTCTCGGCTGTTTAATAGCATTCCCAAACGGTGTGTTTGGCGAAGTAATATATCTTCTAAATGGGTCTCAAATTTATATCCGTCATTTGCTAATGGAATCAATATATTGCTATTTGACCTCGTTGCTTTGCAAAGTGTATTTCCTAAACGTTGGGTAAATGATATGACTTCATCCATTTCATTCGTTTGCCCCATACATCTGATAGATACCCCAAACAAAGGACTTGATACTTTTTCTCTTGCCATTGGCAACATTTCGGGAGCATCAGCAAAAAATGCGTCACCTTTGGAATCAGTTACAGAACGCATGATGCTTTCAGCCCATGAATTGACTGCTCCCTTAAAAAGAATTTGTATTACAGCCTGCTCTCCGACTTTCAAGTTTTCCAACATGCCAAATATGCCAATCAATGGATCTGGGTCATATCTGTCTGCCATGCTAATCGGGAGCATGAACTCCTCGCTCAGTCCATAATCAATGACACAGGTTGGGGTATCTTCTTTTATTATATTAAATATATTATCGCCTTGTTCTTTTAATATAGCTGTCGGGAAAAATGCCTGAAGTTGGCTATATACAAATAATACATCGGGCTGTCTGCATACCAATTGAATGTATATAATGGTATGGTCTGCAATTATTTCAAATGATACAGGGAATTTGCAATCTGAAAGTATGATAAGAAATTGCTCGACTTCATTCACCCCGACTTTCTGTTCTTTGGGCAATGAGATTGAAATACCAACTAAGGGTTCATCGCATTCAAATCTATATGTTTGTATTTCGGAATCTTCTTCCTCTGCTTCTATATATTCCTGCTTATTCGTGGACGGCTTAAAAGCATCAACAATACTGCTTAAAATAGTTGGCCGTTTTCCATCATCAATAACATTTGATGATGGTCGTGTATGAAATAAAAAGGGAACGAATGGCGGCTCTAGCTCTACGGGTGCATCAAATACAACCCAGCCTCTGCCCCTACCTTCCCATTCATAGAACTGGGTGGTCGCTTGTTCAGAGGCCGAAAAGCTCATTATTCTTGTGACCGTTTGTCAGTATACTTCCTGTCTACATCTGAAAGTCCTCTGACACCCTTAACATTGGTGATTGTATCGAGCGAAGCGGTCACCGAATCATGAACGCATGTTTTGAACATGGTGAAGGTGTCGACTTGAAAATATGTTTTAAAGGTTCTTGTCCGTGCAATGAGGACATTGAGTACAGGGATTTTTAATAGCATAGCCCTGAAGAAAGACACTTCTTCACCAAACCACCACGAAACAAAGAAGCCTTTGCCGTATGGAGCTGCACATATATCAAAGATATACGGCCCGCGTTTAACACGGAGGTATTCACGGTTTGATGAGAAAAGCCCTCCTTCACTCAGGTTTACTCGTTTAACGGAAATCTTTGGGATGTCTTGTTGGTCTAAGCTGTCTTCAACTGATTTGTAAAAATCATTGGATGAAAACTGGAGATTGCCAAAGAAGTGACTCCAGTTCGAATGGATTTCGGAAATAATTTGTGCCATAGAATATTTAGTTTAAGTGAGGGGCAATAGTACACAAAAAATTTAAATTTCCAAAATATTTACAGAAAAAAGCCTGCCCAAATTTGGACAGGCTTGCTATTTGGTTTACGGCTTTATCCCGCCGTACATATGCACTGCTGCAACGATACAACCTACTCCAAAAAAGAATAGAATTATAGCTGTTTCAGCCTCGCCTACGTTTAATGCATTGCTAGCTGTAATAGCATTAAGGGTTTGGGGTGAAATCAAGTATTCGAATTTAGACTTTAAAAAGCCTTCTAAACCACTGTGGATAAATAAATTACGAAAAAATATATGGTTGATTATGTGTCAAATATAAAATTTAAAATAATTTTTCTTGGTTTGCCTTATCATTTGGCTGTATCTCGTATCTCGTTTGAATGCTCTTTTCCACTTCTTTCTTATCCCTTCCATACTTTTTCTGCGAAGTTTTAATCACTTCATCTCTATATGAAGTTATATTAGCTTTTAATTGAATCGTATTCGCACTGAATGGCTGTGAAGTTGCACCATCAATCATCAGCTTTAAATACATTGCATACTTTGGCAAACTCACTAAGTCAGCTTCATTGAATACAGGGTGAAATTCTTTTTCCAAGTATTGGGCATCAGTAGCACCAACTCGGAAAGATATAAGTGTCCCCACATTACCGAATATCGCAGAGCGGATTTTCTCCGGCATCTGTTCTATATATTGATGTGCCAAAAACAATGATAATCTATATTTTCTTGCTTCTGCCAAGATATCGGCAAAAGATAATGATAAAAATGAGTGGGCTTCATCAACATATAAATAAAAAGGTTTCCGTGTATCTTCGGGTTGTCTTGCTCTATACAAAGCTGCAAGCTGAATAGAAGTTAAAAGCATACTGCCAATCAATGTAGAGGCATCTTCTCCTATAATACCTTTGGAGAGGTTGCATATAAGTACTTTCCCTTCGTCTAATACTTGTTGCATCCTAAAACTGCGTACCTGCTGTCCAACTATATTTCGGAGTGGTATGCACGAAGCAAACAATCCCATTTTGTTTATTATAGGAGATATGGCTTCATTCCTAAATGTAGCGTTATACTTTTCAAATTCATTCAGCCAAAATGCCCTTGTTGCATCAGCTTTTACATATCCCAATACCTCTCTTCTAAAGTTACTATCAGTGAGCATAGGTTGAATATCCAAAAGAGTACCTTGTGGGTATTCCAAAAGAGCAAGCAAAGTAAATCGAAGTATATGTTCCAACCTCGGGCCCCAATTCTCAGCCCATATTTTCTTGAAGGTTGAAATCATACCAGAAGCAACCAAATGGTGGAAGTTAGGGTGTATACCGTGCAAAGGATTAAAGCCGACAGGGTACTCCATATCGGCAGGGTTGAAATATATAATATCATTGATTCGGTTTTTTGGAATATAGTTTAATATGTCTTGTGATATATCTCCGTGTGGGTCTATGATAGCTATTCCTTTTCCATTTTCTATATCCGCAATCGCCATATTCTGCAATAGTGTTGATTTTCCTGTGCCTGTCTTACCGATAACATATATATGACCTAATCGGTCTACATCCTTGATTCCAAAGATTCTGTTGTCATTTCTCCAATTAACTTTCCCAATGGGGGTGATAGTATTGTTATCATATATTTTTTCATTCATATATTTATATGATATGAAAATGTATTTGGATATATAAGTGAGGAGAATATATATATATTGATATTATCGTTTTATATATAATATCCCTCCTTATTCCTTTCTCTTTTTTCATAGAAAATATAACTATTAACAAATTTATTTTATATGATACTATGAATGAACCACACAAAGACAATACTACCGACACATCTGTCGAATTTAAAGAGGAGCAACCAAGGTCTTTGTGTGGTAACAAGACTGGTAGTGGTTGCTCCTCTTTGGATTTTAAAACTATAATTTTTTCTCAGGAACAAATAGATAATTTTTGTGCTTTTGCCGTTACCCTAAAAAGAATTCGTGTCAGAATGATGATGGAGGGGTATCGAATTGAGGACGGTAAATTAATTAAGCCTAAGAATATACATACTCATGATAAAAGACGCAACAAAACTTAATAAAGACTTTTCAAATCTATATGTTATATATACCCGTAAAAGTACGGATGATGCAGAAAACCAAAAGAATTCTATCGCATATCAAATTATGGAAACTGAGCTCTTTTCTAAAAGAGAAAATTTGCAATTGGCAGAACTAACAATTGATGGTTTTTGTACCAATGGAATCATAGAAGAACACCACTCGGGATATAAACAGGATGATGATTTTGAAAGTAATACTTTCGGAACAATAACATATAAAGTATTACGACCTAAATTTCTGCAATTGGTAAATTTTGTTAAACAAAAAGAATTCAAAGGTATTATATGTTTATGTTGGGATAGAATTAGTCGTAATGAAGCTGATGATGTATTGATAAAAAAGCTAATCAACCAAGGTGTTGATATTCGGTTTGTACAGGCAAGCTATGATGATAGTAGTTCGGGAGCATTACACATGGATATTGACGGAATGTTTTCACGTCACTATTCACGGGTAATTAGTGAAAAGGTAAAAGCAAGTAATAAAAAACTACTTGCAGAAGGAAGATGTATATATACTTCACCGATTGGTTATTTTGATGAGGGTTCAAACAGCAAACCATTTGACCCTATAAGAGCACCGCTCGTGAAGAGAATATTTGAATTGTATGCATCGGGAGAATACAGCCTTACGACACTGGCACAGTGGGCAAATGATAATGGGTTAACTACAAAGCCACAACGCAGGAAACGAACCAATGCTGAAAAAGCATCGGGACTAGAATTGAATACGCTTATAAAAACTACCCGTCCTATCAACAAAAAAGCTATAGAGAATATATTGAACAATCCTTTTTATATTGGTAAGATAGTGAATAATGGGAATCTGATTAATAGTACCGCCCATTCAGCACTTATAGATACAGGCTTGTTTTATAAAGTCCACGCAATGCTTAAATCAAAAAATATATCAGTACAATATCCCGAAAAAAGATACTTCACCTATCGTGGTCTATTGTCCTGTGCCACCTGTGGCCGTATCTATACACCTTATGAGAAAAAACGTATTAATTATTATAGGTCTAACTGCAAGGCATCATGTACCAATACTCACAGAAATATCAATATTTCATTTATTGACGATAGGATTAAAGAACTGTTAGGTAAAATTAGCTTTAATAATGAGGAACTGGCACAGATAGAAATCCATGCTCATAAAGCATTAAGTATAGTAACAGAAAAGCGGAACAAAGAAGTTGAAGACCTTCACCGAAAATTAACTAAAGCATTAGGAGATATGGATTACCTCGTTAAAGATAAACTAAATCTTTTACGAACTGGCGTATTTACCCATGAACAAGTAAAGGAAGAAGAAATGCGTTTGAATTTAGATGTTGAAGATATTCAAAATAAATTGAGTGCAAATACTGAATCTACCAAGGCAATGCTTGACTATGTTATTACATTCTCTGAACTGGTCAAAGATGCATCACTGTTCCTTGAAGGTGCTCTTGATGCAGACAAAAGGGATGTTGCGATGCAAATGTTTTACGAACTTTCTTTGGACAACGGAAAGCTAAAATATGTAGCAAAAGAAGGCTTTGGAGCCCTCTTAAAGCGTTTTGACGACCAGTATTTTGTAACTGGTGCCCCGCATTACCTATTTTCCGAACTGATACATATATACCCGTTGGTAAAAAAAAGTATGGAGAGGCTTCAAAAAACTATACTTTCGTAATTTTGACCCTTACAGTATAACATATATACAACCTACAACAAAATGCCTTTAAATCGCCCTACAATCGCGTATAACAGCCTTAATACCACAAACCCTATATAATATTATTCAAAAGATAAAAAGGACAAAAAAGAAAGCGAACTCACAAGTGTGTATGCTATGTATATCAAGGTTTTTTGAAAGATTTTAGCCTTTCAAACCATATATAAAATCTTTCAAAAACTCTGTATAACCTTGATAGACATTTGTGGGCGGGTAACTTTGCTTTTCTTTTTTGTTCTTTTTGTATTTTAGTAGTAATTACCGATTATTGTTGACGAAACCTAGAATACTTATGACAACAAAATTATATTATATCAATAACATTACTTTATACTAAGAGTTGAATTAAATTTCCCAGTTGCCTGTTCTTTCTGATAAACGATGACTTCAGGGTCAATCTTATGAAGCAATTCCTTTCCGCATATTATAGCTATAGGAATAGGTATAGCTGGGAAAATGTGAATTTTGGACTTATCTCCAAATTTTTCTCGTATCTCAGTGATAACATCACGATAAATTTTCCGAAATTGTTCCAATTGTTCTGTTGCATGCAAAAAATCAATACGTGGTTCGTCCACTGTAATCTCATATATAGTAAATTTATTATTTACTATATGGCTAATTTCATTATCATGTATTTTTCCACTAAGGGATAAAACAAGTGAAATGTCTGTTGATTTATTTATAATAGTTTTCTTTATATTATATTTAAATCCATCAGGGCTTTTTGATTTCCACATCCAATCTTGTGTATCTCTATGGCGTTGATATATATCCATAGGTATAATATTCCCTAAAGAGTGTCCTAGTTGTATAAGCAGTGGAATAGGTGCGATACCAAAAACTGATAAATGAGATATATTCTTATTATCATTTCCCGTTGTAAAATGTTTATCGACTTCACTATTAATTTGTTTAGCCATCATTTTCCAGTACTCACTGCTATCATCCAATTTAATATTAGTTAAATCTATGGTAATTCCTTTTTCATCCGCAGGGTAATTTGGATAGATTGCTTTGTATGCTTGAGCAACAGAAATATTTATAGGTTGTGTTCCTATTTTAGACATAAACCTTAATACGGTAGTCGTCTGGTCGTCTTGAATCTCTGTCTGAACTCTAATTCTTTCTTCGTGTCTTGCTTTATATAATCGTAGTAATTCAATAGGATAATCTGCCTTGTTCTTTCCATCTATTAACCTATGATGTGTTGTACATAGAAGCATAAGATTAGAAAAATCCTTACTTAATTGTTGAGATAAGGTTGCATGACCACGAGGGCCATTTTCAGAATCTGCTATTATATGTGCAATATGCCCAAATTTATCTTCTTTTAAGGTTAAACCGTCTTTTAACAAAGACTTATTACAACCTGGGAACTCGCATCTACCAGCAGATAATACCCATAACTTAAGTTGTGTATCAAGGGGTATTTTCAGTCGTGGCTTTTTCGATTTTATAATCTTTTTTGGACTAATCATGATTTAAAATTAGCGGTGTTGGTTCTGTTTTTTCTAGTATTTGTAATAATGTAGTTGCATTAAAGGCAATATCATCAGTGATAGATTTTATTAGGGCTTGTTTTGCTACTCTTTGTAGTAGATCGGAATAACTATATGGAACCGTTTTTTGAACTGCAAAAGCAGTCAGTTTATTAATTTCGTCTTCTGAATAAACAGTACCATCTAATATATATTTAAAGACTAATTGTAAATCACTATCAGTAGGTCTTTTGAATTCTACATGAAGGCATGCTCTCCTTACTATTGCAGGGTCAAGGGAAGACATTCGGTTAGTGATTAAAATAACTGCTAAACTAGTTTTTGATTGTTCAATACCATCTATTTCCTTAATTAACACATTCACCCCTGCCTTATCTTCGTGGTGTGATTGCATTTGTGAACGGCTTGAAGCCAAATCATCTCCTTCGTCAATTATTAATATCCCACAATCAGTACCAATTTCCTTTTTTGCTTGTACAAATGATTCTGTAATTCGAGCTGATAGTTGACCTACAAATCCAACCCCTCTGATGTCAGAGGGGGTTTGTAGACTTATAACAGGTTTATCAAGCATTTTAGCTAATGGTGTACCAATAGTTAATGCCAATTCTGTTTTACCACATCCAACTTCGCCAGATAGAATTATTAAGGGATTTAACTTTAAGCCCTTTTTAAGAAAAGGTAATTTTTTATTATGATGTTTCTTTTCCCAACCGTCGATTAAATCACTATTCAGAATCATAATAAGTGTCATTAATAATTCTGTTTTTTGCAAGTCTAAACCAATAAGATTATTATATCTTATCTCATGGTCTTTTAGGTTCGGGTGTTTTGTTTTTTGTAAATTAAGTTCCATTACCATGTTCCTATTTTATGCCTATCTACCCCATAGCCTTCTTTTGAATAAGAGTGATGCCTCTCGGCATTACCTTCAACATGATTTCCTGTGCCCCAACCTCTATTCTCATGAAGTTCATTATGTGCTTTCCAATAATTTGTACTACTTTGATTTAAATCAGCAAAAAGATTTGCTGTTGTACCTGAAGGAAGGCCATATAATCCAAGTGTACCAGAAGAAGAATCCTGAGACAAAGTATTATCAGCTTTCACATTATATCTTATGGCGGCCTCTGTACCATCAGGTTTCTTAAACTGAATTTCAAAAAATGTTAAGACCTGTTCATGCATTAAGTACAATAAATCTTCTTTCCACTTAGTAATTTTTTCTTGAGTAGTAAAACCTCTAATAATTATACTAGTAAAGTCTTCAAAGACTTTATCCATCACATGCCGAGCTTTTGCTTCGGTATATGTATTTGTTTGGGTATTTGTTTGCGTATTCATTTATTCAACGTTGTTTTTAAAGGGGTTGCCAAATATTTTAACTAATTCATCCATACTTCCCGAATCATTTCCATTTAAGTCCATAGCAATTGCTCTATTATAGTCATCATGAGACTTTGAGAACCAAGAAGTCAACTCGGAAATTTCTATGTTATTCCATTTCTTAACTATATTGTTTTTAGGATTTACGGGGTCAAGAACTCTCCATTTTACCGTGGTATCATCTTCAGCTTTTGAATAATTATCATTAAATATAATAGGTTCTTTTTTGCTGAGTATATGGGCTAGGTAACCAAACCAATCTGAAACAGTATGAGCATATGTTTCTTGAACTGATAATTCATCAAATGCTTTAGCACAAAGTAAATCAATCAAAAAGCTTGGTACATTCCTATCTTCATTATCAAAAATTCCAGACTCTTCTTGTCTAAAATATCTCCACCATTTTACCAATCGCACACACTCATTAAAGCTAACTCTTCCAGCTAACTCCTTACTTTTGGCAGTTCTCTTCTTTACAAATTCAGTATGTTTTAAGATTGAAGTGTCCCTACGTTCACCATCTGAACGTATAAGTATTTGTTTGTCGGGTATATCAGTTGCTAAAAGAGGTACTATATCATAACTAAGTACATCACTATATTCAAGAACAACGGAGCTTTTTGTAGTGGATATTTTTTTGTTAGGGTATGCATTTTTTGTATACTTATAAAACCTATTTAATAACTCAGTAATTTCTACTTCATTTTTGTCTTTTTGTTTGACAATAAAAGGAATGTCTATATCCTGTCCTTCAACTTCGGAATGACCTCGAAAATGTCGTCTTAATCCTGTTTTTTTCTGAAAAGAGCCCGCAAATGGCATTGACATTATTGTCAAACCATCATCTATAGCTTCCTTTTTTATTTTTTCTCTTATTTCATCCGATTGAGTTTTAATAGCATCTCTGGTGTCTTTCTCAGGTGCTATCCAATCTACAAATGTGCTGTGTCTTTTTTGAATTTTGCTACGGGTACTAAGTTGTGCCATATAATAAGGTTTAAGTATTAATATTTTTTGAAATGTCTACTTCAATTTATAAAAACTGAGCCATCTTTTAGATTTCATTCAAAATCGGTATTTTTTAATTTTCAGAACGGAAAAAGAGGCGATTTAAGACAAAATGGCAGTTAAATAGTATGCCATATGTATCTGAACTTATGCATAGTTACTGCAAAAAAATGCATGAATAGTTATCCTTTTAATAAGGTTGCATTATATTCTGAAAGGTGTATACTAGATATATCCATAAGAAAAGGTACTTCATAAGGTTTCGTCCTTATGCGGTGCCTTTTCATTTTAGCCTATCTTATTCCTTAAATCATCCATATAATTTATCTTTTCTTTGGCTTCTTTTCTCAATAATTTTGAACACGTTTTTATATATGGACTGAGGACTATCTCCAGTTTGCGGTTATCATAGAGGTACTTTACTAACGAATAAAAATCACCATCACTAGTGACAATTACTGCTTTGTCGTACATATCTTTTTGCAGTAACGTATGCAGCACCAAATCTGCATCACAATTACCTTTGGCCTTTCCATCTTTATCAAAAATAACTGGTTTGAAGATTATTATATATCCCGCTTTTTGTAGTTCGGTGTATAACTCCTGATTGGTTGGCATATATCCTAAAAAGAGGTATGCGGTTGTTATCGTATATTTCTCTTTCAGATACACACGAAACTTGCCCCAGTTCAATTTCCACCCGAGTGATTGTATTCCTCTATGTACATTTTGTGCATCAATAAAAGCGAAGTTACTCACTCTTAAATTATATCATAACCAAAGTAATTTATAAAATGAGTATTTTAATTTTATCATAAAACATATATAATGAAACTATATAAATTAATACACACAAGAGTATATACGTTTTTGAATTTCACTCACCGACCTGAGCGATTTTTCTTTTTTATTCTATATTTCATTTATCGTTTCCGATAAATTCACCCTCGTTATTTTTTCCTCTTGTATTTGACACAATACATCACATGGATAATGAAGGTCGACATATTCCAAATAGATTACGGAAGTACCGGAAGGCTAACAGATACACGCAACGTGATGTTGCTAATTTACTTGGCCTCACTGGTACGTGTCAACTCTCACGGTGGGAACAAGGTCTCTCCATCCCAAGTTTTGAAAACCTTCTCAAATTGAGCATCATCTACAAGACACTGACCGAAGAATTATATTATGATTTGCGTCAAGAATTGTGCAAAGAAATCTCTGAAAACGGAAAAGGTTTTAAAGCAAAAAATACAAAATAAATTGGGGAAAAGACTGTGGATTCAACTGTGGAAAAACTAAAAATAATGAGAAAAATCTATATCGAACGACCGAATTTTTCATTAAAAAAATTAAACGATAACGAGTAAACATTATATATGGAAACAAATAATAAATTAGCCTATGAACTGGCTGAATCAATGGATGACTTAGACGCTATTCAGGTATACATTCATTTTACTGAAAAATACTCTGAAAGCTTCCTAAGAGAAATACAAACAAAAGTATTATCAATACCTGAAAGGAAAATTAGAAAGACACGTGGAGCTCTCTTTACCTTCCTAGTAAAACAACATGCAGCACCATACCGTTCTCGGGATTAGTCCTGGCACTAGGAGTATGGGGATAGCTGCAATGAAGGATGGACAACTGATAGATTGGAAGACACGAACATTTAAGGGAAAGTGGAATGATAAAAAGCTGAATGAAATTGTAGTATACATCAAGAAAGAAATGTATCGGCACAATGTCCGAAAGGTTGCAGTTAAATTACCACATCCCGTTAGAAGCTCACTATGGTTAAATGACCTTCTAAATGAAATCAAAGAACTGGTCAGAAAGAAAAACATCACCATGAATATATACTTCATTGATGACCTAAAGTATCTAAGTGGTGAGTTAGACAACAAGCAAAAACTTGCAGAATATATTACTTCCAAACATCCCGAACTACTAGGAGAATATGAACGTGAACAACAGAACAAAAATACCTACTATATGAAAATGTTTGAGGCAATTGCTGCTGCTCGGCTCATAGAGAAAGAAAAGTAGTTATCCCCATAATATATCGTTTCAGATATATTATACCTAGGTAGTATATGTTTTCTTGATTGCTAGAATGAAAATAAAAATAGTTCTATGACAAGTAAAAAAGAAACGTTCAGTACACTCTTGAAAGAGTTTGAACACCGCTATGAGCTTCGCTCTGTATTTGATGATTTTCTCACCCTGACGATTTGTGCTTTTTCTCAAAATCCTCACACCAAAAAATCCTATGATGAAGAATTATATATGGAGATTATTGGTAAGTATAAAGAAAAAAAGTATAGTGATTTATTCCCAAAACTACTTACTCAGCTTATTCTTGAAATGGAAGAAAAGCTTGGTGATAATTCAGGGAACGATGTATTGGGCGATTTCTTTGAACAAGAACTCTCTCGGGGTGGTAATGGGCAGTTCTTCACTCCGTGGCATGTTTGTATGTTTATGGCAAAGATTAATCATGTTGACTACGAAAATGAGGAACATATGATTAAGCGATTAAACATTCTTGACCCCGCCTGTGGCAGTGGTCGGATGTTACTTGCAGGGGCAATGGATTATAGACATCATAACTTCTACGGAATCGACATTGACCATACCTGTGTTAAGATGGCTACCATAAATTTGTTTCTGAATGGCGTATTCCATGCCGAAGTTATGTGGGCCAATGCTCTTGACCCATCTGATTTCCGAATGAGTTATATAATATCATTGTTGCCATTTGGAATATTCCGTATCTCAGAAAGAGAGAAGTCACCACTTTGGAACATGCATCAAAATTCATTCAATAGGAAGATGCCTGACTTTGATAGTGCTCCGAATCTCATTCAAAAGATACACAAAGAACAAGGTGGTTCACAGTTGGTGTTACTCTAAATAAAAAGCAGCTTATTATATACTAATAGGTTGCTTTTTTATTTGTCCAAATCTATCATATAGTTTTTTTTGTTTCAAATATATAATTATTGAAAGTGATATATTATACCTCCTTAGTATAAAGTTTCTCAGTTGGTAGAATGAAATAAAAATTAGTTCTATGACAAGTAAAATGTAACATTTAACTCTTATTGCCCAGATGAAAAAACAAAAGGACTTTTCATCCGATGCTCGGGGAGCAAAAGATGGGACGCATCAATCAGCGAAACAGATTGGGATTACAAAAGAAGTGGCGGACAGAATCTAGAAAGAACTGATGGGGATAAGGGAAAGGATACACTACGTGCATTCACTGATAAGTCCCGACTGTCCACCCGATTACAAATTTGAACTGGGAACTCCTGCTATATTGGAAGAAGATGGCGAGGTAGTGAGCGGCGAAGTAGTGCTGAGGGACGGAGTTAAATGCCTGTCGTTGTATCGAGATAGCAATTACGCTGGAGATGCGGAAAGGATAAGGATACCCAGAGACTGGAACAATGTCAGAAAATTTAGACGTTAAAAGAAAAGCCTTCCTAATCTTATGCAGAAGATATAAAAAGAAGAAGCTCACAGTTGGTGTTACTTTAAGATTAAAACAACCTCTGCAAAGGGGTTGTTTTTGAGTTCGGATTTTTACGGTCTTATAGTCTATTTAGCTGACTATCAATATTATTAATATTGACGTTTTTTGACTTAATTTGCTTTTCCTTATAAGATTACTGATTCTATAGAAAAAATCCATTAATCTAATTCTGTAAAAAATGAATTAAATGTAGTATTTTTGTATTAAGTAGCGTTAAAGTATTGACTATGTTAAAATTATTTAAGACTAACGTGTCGATAAAAAAATCATAAATTATCATAAATTTAAAAGTAGGTGTTTACATTTGTGGCTGAATAAGAATTTAATAGTATCAAGTTACTCTAAAAATGGATGATAAAGCATCAATTATAAAAGTTTGCATTGAAGGTTGTATTGAAAAAGCAATCGGAAATTGGAAACGAGAACTCTTTTTACTGTCAAAAGAAATGAAAATTCCATATGAAGAAATCGAAAAACAAGCTAGACTTCATGTGCCGTTGTTTTCCCCAGAAATAATTAATAATTCCGATAAAGTTAAAATGCCTCTTGAATTAAAAGATATTTTAGTAAAACGTTTTGATGGATACTTAGACAAGTATAATAATTATTACTGACTATCGGTTTGTATGAACCACGTTTTTGTTGTAGGTTTGCAAAGTTAATACTTCTTACATTATGACCAATATAACACAAGACAATGACCTTTTTCTTACTTTCAAGTACAAGCCCAATGCCGATGACAATATACTTGAAGGACATATACCGCAAGGACGCAATGCAAGGTTTGTTAACATGGTTGCACTAGATGCCAATATTACTGCCATTCGGTGTGCAGTCCTTCGTTTCAAATACCACAATGGCGACCCTGCAAGTACTATAAGCTATCATAACAGGGTGGTGTCTTTTTTAGCCGACCTTGGCAGTACATTAGATGAGGTGACTGCCCTATTTCACGATAACACTACTAGGGGTTTCCCCAATGCTAGATCTGATGTAACCGTTACCTGTGAAGGCTGTGATACATTTCACTTCAAGATATATATCGTGTTGCACTAGCCTTCTATATAAAGCCCGTGGTACTTTCTTTCTGTTGGGTTGCTTTTATAGAGTGTATAGCCCAAGCATCCCACAAAATGCAGCATACTAAGTGTTTTTTCTATATCCTCTAGTGATACAAACTGTGTGGTATCGTCGGTATAAGGACTTGTTGCACTAAACCTTTGGTAGTTTTAACCATTCGGAGACAAAAGTATGATAAAATATACTTTCTTTACGGGATAAAATTCAACAACATGAAAAAAAAG
>JAYVCI010000004.1:0-6895 GCA_043750035.1 Chitinophagaceae bacterium | reverse complement strand
AAGGTCTAGATTGACCGAAGGGCCAGGCAGGCAGGTAGAAAAAGATATATCATCCAACCCAAAATCGTTACCGCTGCGAGTGGTATTTTGGTTCACTATACAAATTCTGGCCAGGGTATCGTTGCCACTGTCCCACCACTGAAAAAATTGTATCCAAGTATAGGTCTTGTTCGGTGCAGTAAAAGGACTGCCCATATTAACACCATTAATGCTAAACTGCAAAGAGGCAGGATTGCCTGTAGCCACGGAGCAAAGCCAGGTGCTAAATGAATATAATATATGAGGGGTTACTTTAACAGTTTGGCACCACACTGATGAATTGGCTATATACGACCCATTGACCACCATAAAATTACCTTTGCCAGTGGTATGGTCAGTGCCATGGAAACCCGAGTGCGTAATATTTGCTTCATTGGTTACATAGTACATTGCCTCGGGCACCAAATTCTGTTGATTTCCATAATCGCTGTAGATGCCTTTATTCCCTTGCGAAAAATCGCCGTTCACTACCAAATTGCCCGTGGGCTTCATACAAGCTGGGCATTGCCCTTGAGCCTGTATGACTGCCAGCATACATATCACTAATATAAGTATAAACCTTTGCACAATGAATTTGCAAAAATACGGTGGGGTATAGTAAGCTAGATACCTAGGATTGGGTATATTTGAAAATTGGGATAGTCGTTAGTCAGATAGTCGTTAGTCATTGGCAGCCGCTGCATGGCACTATAGAACAGCCGACTAATGACGGCATACATTCACTTTTCATTACTCCTTCACAAACTGTTTGCTGCCTATAATATGTCCATCGGCATCTACCAATTGTAAATGGTAAAGACCTTTTGCCATTGTTGCAACATCAATTTGTGTGCTGCCACGTAGGTTTCCATTCACAATCAATTTACCTGTGGCATCATATACTGTCCAACGCACTGCATTAACGCCTTGCTGCAATTGTATATTTAATTTATCGTTGGTGGGATTGGGATATAGTTCGAAGGTTTTATCAGATGGAACGTTAATAGCGTTAGCATCCACATTTACCCAACGGGTTACTGTATTTGCTCTGTTGTTCTGTTTGTCTTGCACATCATAATCCAGACTATACCACCCTTTCACGGTATTGTTCACACTGCCAGTGCGAACAACAGATGCGGATATAATCACATCATAATTGTCTGTTACTTTCACACCGGGGTCAGTAAATGTGGCGTTGAGGAATATATATATACTGTCTTTGCCAATCAGTGTTATTACAGGTCGGGTAGTATCGCCCACCTGTACCATGCGGATGCGGGTATTGGTGTTTTTGCTCTTGTCAGATGCAGTATAGGTAATGGCATACCAACCCAGTTTGCTGGTATCAACTGTGCCTGTTGCTATAATGGTATTGGTTACGTTCCCGTCCATAGAATCTATGGCAGTAGCACCCTTTTCAATATAGGCATAATGCACTTCCACATACTGGCTGTCCACACCCAGCAAGGTAATTGACGGGCCTGAATTGTCGGGCAGTACATATACGGTACGTTGCACTTCTGCGGCTTTGTTTCCGGCTGAGTCGCTCACATTGTACTTCACTATATAACTTCCCACTACCTGGTTATTGATATTGTTCGATGAAACTACATTGGCACTAATATTTCCATCCACATTGTCTATGGCGGTTGCACCTGGGTCGTTATAGGTTAGGCCTTGTTCTAAGGTATCGGGGTTGCTTCCGTTTAAGGTGAGCACAGGAGGAGTTTTGTCATCAGTAATTAATACAAAGTAATCCTCTACTTCGCCAAATGCCACATTGCATGGCTGGTTCTGGTTATTGTTATAACTTACGGCTACCCTCACACGGGTAATCCCGGTTTTGGCCCCGGCAGGAACTGTAAATTTGCCCGATACCACTTGGTTGCTGGTAGCAGCTTCATTTATCACCCTTTCAGTTGTTGCGTCAAAGTCACCGTTTTGGTCATAGTCAACCCAGGCACGCCAGTTTTGGTTGGTACCAATATCAAATTTTTCTAATCTATAAGTAGTTGTGGCTTTTCGCTCTAGTTTAAACGATACACCATTCATTGTATAGTCCGTATATCCAGATACTGAGGGTGTGGTTTTGGTTATACTATTAAAACCTACTCGGTTCAATCCCACACCATTAATCATAGTAGGGCTGGGTCGGCATATAGCAGATACGCGTATATATGCTGTGCGGCACACATTGTCAGTGCCAAAATTGTTTGATACGGTTAAGCAAACTTTATAATCGCCCGTATCGCTAAAGTTTACTATGGCTTTATAGTCACTGCTACCATTCAGATAGTTCACTGTAGCGGATGGTGTAATTACCCAGCTCCAGGTTTTGGGGCCATTGGTGCTGGTGTCCATCAATGTTATTACTTGCATGGTATCTGCAATAGTAAAGTCGGTTGTGAAACCTGCTATAGGTTTGGCAGTAGGTGCAACCACAGTAATGGTTTTGGTGATATAAGCAATGCCCAAGCAATTGGTAACAGTTAAGGTTACATCCACATTTCCGATAGCGGTATATTTCCAATCTCCATCAGTATTAGTGGAATCGGTAGTACCGTCGCCATTAAAATCCCATTCGTAGGTAGTTCCATTGCTGCTTGAGTTTACAAAATGGGTAATGCCTGAATTGTATACTTTGTTAGGAATAATAAAGTTGGCAACAGGAGCTTGTAAAGGTTTGCTGTTCCATTCGCCTGCAAAGCCAGCAGAATTGCCTTGTGCATTTGAGGTGAATTCTACGTACATATTTCCTGAGTAGGCACTGAATGGGCCGGGAATAGTGCTACCACTAAATCCAAGTCCACTGTACAAAGGAGTGCCCGTATTGTCAGCACCATCGTATATTCTTAAATAGTCGCCATTGGATAGATTGAACTTGTTGAACTTCAATTCAATCTCACTGTTACAGGGCCCGATTTTATAATTACAATTTTCGTTGTCACTATAGTTTGTATTGGGGCCGCCTGAGTCGAACAGGGAGCCTGCGGCCACCGTGGTTTCATAAGGGAATATGCACATTTGGGCAAGTTCTTTCACAATCACCAAATTGGTTTTGCAAACCTTCACACTACTGCCAATAGCATTGGTAGCAGTGAGGCAAATTGTATAATTACCCGAGGTAAGGAAACCTATTTGAGGATTTTGCGAAAACTCATCACCAGTAATAAAGAATACTTGATTGGCAGGGGAGAACTCCCAGAACCAACTGGTAGGTCCGTTGGTAGATAGGTCAGTTAATTGTATAGGGTCATTGGGGTATATAGTATCTTGGTCGGAAAGGAAATTAACCACAGGAACTGCTGTAGGATTTTTCACATTGATAGTTTTATATACTGTATCTATCCCTGCACAATTACTAGCTATCAGCATAATAGTTTGTTGGCCAAGGCTACCATAAGTATAAGTAGTATTAAACAAAGTATCATCTATCACACCATCACCATCCACATCCCATTGGTATTTGTTACCACTGCCTGTTTGAGTAGCATTACGCAAATTGTATGGACTGTTAAGATATGCAACACTGTCGGCACTGATTTTGGCTTTGGGTTTCTGGTTGGCAAATGCGGTCCACGATGCTGCAAAACCAGCCGAGTTATTATTGCCGTCGCTGATTTCTTTTATAAACATAGCTCCACTATTTGCTACCAAGGTGCCGGGAGAATTGTTGCCCGTAAATCCAAGACCGGAATGCAAGGGTTTACCAGTTGCATCAATGCCATCAAATACTTGCACATAGTCATTGGCTTGCATATCGAGTGCGGTGAATGATAGCACTATTTTACCAGCACAATTGGGTTTAATTAAGAAACCACAATTAGAACCATCACCATAGTTTGAAACCGGCCCGCCTGAATCGAATATAAATCCTTTGTATGCGGTGCTAACAACTGCAGTGTTGTCGCACATGTTAAATTGGTTCGTTACAGTGACATATTGTGTTTTGGCTATGCTGTCTTTGCCAGCAGGGTTTTGAACGAATAGTGTAATTTTGTATTTACCTGCATTGGCAAAACTGTGGAAAGGGAATTGGATATTAGAGCTATTGTTTGCACCTGATATGGTATCACCAAAATTCCAAGCCCAAATAGTAGGGTCGTTGAGCGATGTGTCTATAAAACTAACCTGCTGACCTACTTTAACAGTAAGCGGCGTGGCATAAAAACCTACCTTGGGGGAAGTATAGTTTTTTACTATAAACTGTTTGCTGGTGGTATTGCTGCCTGCTATGTTTTTTGCTTCGAGAAATACAGTATAAGTACCTACCGAATCAAAGCTCACTGTAGGGTTTTGTGTGGTATCGTTGGTGCTGTTTTTAAAACTAATTTTATTGGGACTAAAGGTCCATTTCCACTGGTCAGGTTGGTTTACACTTTGGTCAATCAAGTTCACACTTTCATATATATAGGGGTTGAAAGTGTTGGCCGTAAAGTCTGCTAGGGGCTGTTGCTTTTGCAGGATGGTAATTGATTTTACAATAGTATCAACACAACCACCTTGGGTAATTACAATCAAGGTTATTTGATAAGTGCCCGCACTATCAAAGGTGTGCGTAGGTTGCGGCATAAAACTTTTGTTTAAAGCACCTGATAAAGTATCTCCAAAATTCCAACTCCAAAATACTACAACACCACCTGTTGTGACATCATTAAAGGTAATGGGCACTTGATATACATTTAAGTCAGTTATAAAATCTGCTTTGGGTTTTTCTACTGTTACGGCATGGGTAATTACTGAAGGTGTACCGGGCAGGTTAGTATTGGTAGTAAGTTTTACATTATATACACCTGCACTTGTATATGTGTGCGAAGGGTTTTGGTTCACGGTGTCCACATTGCCATCTCCAAAATCCCAACGCCAACTGGTGATATTATAATTGCCAAAAGTATAGGATGCATCATAAAAATCGGTTTGACTACCAAGGCAACTAGCCCCAGCTTTAAACTCGGAAACGGGCTGACCTGCTTCACGAATTACAACTGTATAATCTTCAACTTCGCCTATTTGTATGGGGTTGGTACAAGGACCTTGAGCGGTAACGGGGTAGCTTTGTGTGCTCACCCGCAAACGCGTAGGGCCGCATATTGCACCTGACGGTACGTTAAAACTTTGTTGCAACAATACATACGAACCCTGTGCTTGATTGGTGGTGAAGTTAAAAGTATCCAATACCTTTTCGGTAGTGGGGTCTAATACGCCATTGTGGTTAAAGTCTATCCAAGCCCTAACTCTTGTTGCATTTACGCCATTGCCGCAAACCACACCAATTGTTTGTGCTTTGCCTCGGTCAACAGTATCGCTCAAGTAGGTATAATCTACATAGCCCGATGTTTGTTGGAAATAGCTGCCATTATTGATGGTTCCCATTTGAACACTGTATACACCTATGAAATTTGTTTGGTTGCCTCGGCTCACGCAATAGCCGACCCTGCGATTTCCCATGGGGTTTACATTGGTAGGGATACGTTTTATATTATTGATTTCGATTGAATAACAACGGGCATCTACCAGGCTTCCCAATAATGCAGTAGTGCTAATATCATATACCAACCAAAAATAGTTTTGTCCCTGGTTTAGTGTTTTGTTTGCATTGATGGAAAACGAGCCACTGGGGCTGGTAACGGTACTTCCCACTTGATTGGTAATACCAAAGTTGGCATTGTTACCCGTATAATATAGTTTGGCTTTGCTCAACTCGGCAGGGTTAGATGTGCCCAAGGTGCTAAAGTTGAAATTGCCGACAGTAACTGGACTAAGTGTGCCACCGGGATTGTTATCAACTACGATACGAAGTATTTGGTTATCGGTGCTGCCCTGTGTTACTTCATCAAAGTTTATTTGAGCTACATCGCTGCTTTTATATGTTTGGGCCGATGGGGGATATACATCCACAGTATAATCTTGAAAGTGTTGGCTCCATTTAACAGTGGTGGTATTTGCATCATTGTTATTGCAAGGGTCGGGAATATTTGCGGCAGAGTTTGCATTGGAGAAAACGGTTCCCACCCTCATGCGGGTTGCTCCTGTTTTTGCATTGACAGGAATGGTGATATTTGTACCAGCTATGTGGTTGCCCGTATTCATTGGATCGAATGCGGCAAAAACACGTTCCGTGCTTTCAAAAGTATAGTTTTGGTTAAAGTCAATCCATACTGTTACTATTTGCGGGTTGGCACCATTGCCCAGGAAAATGCTGAGGGGATATTTGGCTCCTTTGGCCACCCTGGCGGTTTCCAATGTGTTGTCATTATAAGTTGATGAGGGATTGCCCTGTGGGGCTGCGGTGCTCATATTCATATCAGCCAAGGTCACATTTTTAATATGGGTGAAAAAGGATGAAGCTGTGTTGGTTACATTTGTTGATCCATTGAAATACCCATAACCAGTATAGCTAGGGGTGCAATAAGATTGGGCCTGGGTGTGGGTAATTTGCAAAAGGATTAGGGTGCAAACCAGTGTGTAGAATTTCCTCATGAGTGCTTGTATTTAATAATAAGAGGCCAAAGGTAGGAAAAAGGTTGCAATAGTAAAAAGATTTTTTTGAACCTAAGTATCTAAATACACCAATAAAATTACTTGATATGGTATTTAAAAGAATTGCTATGGTGGTCCAATTACAAAATATGGCTTTTACAATGGAAGATATGAGCTTTAAGATGGTAAATATGGCCTTTAAGATACAAGATATGGCCTTTAAGATACAAGATATGGGCTTTAAGATGGTAAATATGGCAGATAAGATGGTGGATATGTGACCCCTCCTAAAATTACTTTGACCCCTCCTAAAATTACTTGACACATTTGAGGTTAAATTAAATTGTTATTGTCAAGATTTGTTTTTGTTTCTAGAACAAGATTACGGCCTATTTGA
>JAYVCI010000003.1:0-3838 GCA_043750035.1 Chitinophagaceae bacterium | reverse complement strand
TCAAATAGGCCGTAATCTTGTTCTAGAAACAAAAACAAATCTTGACAATAACAATTTAATTTAACCTCAAATGTGTCAAGTAATTTTAGGAGGGGTCAGAGTAAAGCCTTGTAACAAGTCTGTTGTTGAACTATGGGCATTATAGCAGATTCTCTCGAGTAAACTCTCTTCAACAATCTCGAATATGTGGGAGCAACGTGACAATATATTCAAATTTATTCCTATTTTCGCACACTAGTAATTAGTGGTCAGTAAACAGTAGCCAGTGGTCAGTGCCATTCGGCGACAGCAATACTGATTACTGACTACTGATTACTGACCACTTAAAAAAACTATTCAATGAAAATACTCGACATTAAAGCCATGCGTGGCCCCAACATCTGGAGCAATACCCGCTATTTCCTTATTCAAATGCGTTTGGACTTGGAAGAAATGGAACAATTCCCCACCAATAAAATTGAGGGATTCGATAAAAGAATAGCTGCTATGTTCCCTTCCATGATAGAGCATCGTTGCAGTCCCGGCGTACGCGGGGGATTTTTTGCACGCATAGAAGAAGGCACCTGGATGGGGCATGTAATAGAACATATAGCCTTAGAAATACAATCATTGGCTGGTATGGAATGTGGCTTTGGCCGTACCCGCGAAACTGCAACATCGGGGATATATAATGTGGTATTTAGTTATATGGAGGAAAAGGTCGGCATCTTTGCTGCCAAAGCCTCAGTAGCTATTGCAGAAGCATTGATACAAGGTAAAGATTACGACCTCGCTGCGGATATACAAGAAATGCGGGTGCTAAGAGAACAAGAACGTTTAGGCCCCAGCACGGGAAGTATTGTTGATGAAGCAAAAAGTCGTGGTATTCCGTGGATTCGCCTTAACAGAAACTCATTGGTACAATTGGGATATGGTATTAATCAGCATCGCATCCGTGCTACTGTGGCAAGCACCACAAGTAATATTGCTGTGGAGATTGCCTGCGATAAAGAAGATACAAAAAATATATTAGAAGCTGCAAGTGTGCCAGTACCCAAAGGCAGAATAATACTGGATGAAGAAAGTTTGCAAAATGCCTGTAATAGTTTGGGATATCCTTTGGTGATAAAACCTATTAATGGAAATCATGGTCGTGGGGCTACTATTGGTATACAAAATTATGAGCAAGCAGTAGAAGCATTAGCGATTGCAAAAAAAGTTTCTCGTTCAGTAATAGTAGAACAATTTATAGTAGGACTCGACCATAGATTATTAGTTATTAATTATAAGTTTGTTGCTGCTGCTTTACGCACTCCTGCAGCCGTAATAGGCGATGGTAAAAGTAATATACAAGAACTTATTGATATCGTAAATTCTGATTCGAGGAGAGGATATGGACACGAAAAAGTATTGACACAAATTAAGATTGATGAGGTATCAGAAAATATATTAAGAGATAAAGGTTTGACCTTAGAAAGTATATTACCCAAAGGCGAAACAGTATATTTAAAAGCCACCGCAAACCTTAGTACGGGCGGAACTTCAACAGATGTTACCGATATCGTTCATCCCGATAATATATTTATGGCAGAACGCATTGCCCGCATCATAGGACTTGATATTTGCGGGATTGATATCATGACATCCGATATATCACAACCTGTAGAAGATGTACGTGGTGCAGTATTGGAAGTAAATGCGGCTCCCGGTTTCCGCATGCATTTGGAACCTGCCGAAGGACTTCCCAGAAATGTAGCAGCACCTGTGGTTGATATGTTATATCCTCCGGGCAGCAATTATAGAATCCCTATTATAGCTGTTACAGGTACAAATGGAAAAACTACCACCACCCGCTTGATTGCACATATAATGAAAACCGTGGGACATAAAGTAGGATACACAACTACCGATGGTGTATATATACAAAACCGTATGCTATTGCGTGGAGACTGCACGGGGCCTGTAAGTGCAGAGTTTGTATTAAAAGATCCAACTGTTGATTTTGCAGTGCTTGAATGTGCCCGTGGCGGAATACTTCGTGCCGGATTGGGATTCCACAAATGCGATATGGCCATCGTAACTAATATAGCCGCCGACCATTTGGGATTGCATGATATTAATACTTTGGAAGACCTTGCCCGTGTAAAAAGTACTGTTCCAAAAGCAGTAAAGAAAGATGGATATACTATATTGAATGCAGAAGATATAAATGTATTTAATATGAAAAAAGATTTGGATTGCAAGATTGCACTATTTGCACTCGACGAAAAAAATCCCAATATTATAGAACATTGCAAAACGGGCGGATTGGCTGCTGTTGTAGAGAATGGTTATATAACAATATGCAAAGGAACTTGGAAAATACGGGTAGAAAAAGTAGTGAATATTCCATTAACTTTTGCTGGGCGTGCAGTATTTAATATATTAAATATTTTGCCTGCAGTACTCGCTGCTTATTTGCGTGATGTAAAAATAGAAGATTTAAAATTGGCATTAGATACATTTATTCCAGGTACCGTACAAACTCCTGGCCGAATGAATTTATTCAAATTTAAAAATTTTGAAGTGCTGATCGACTATGCACATAATACCGCAGGATTTAATGCCATTTCTCGCTTCCTAGAAAAAGTAGATGCCACGCCAAAGATAGGCGTGATAGCAGGTGTAGGCGATAGGCGTGACGAAGATATTATAAGTTTGGGCAAAGTTGCCGCAGGAATGTTTGATGAAATTATTATACGCCAAGACCGTAATTTACGCCACCGCACTGAACAGCAAATTATAGATTTAATGGTACAAGGTATTACCGAAGTGCGACCCGATATGAAATATACAGTTTTCCGCAAAGAAACAGAAGCCATAGATTTTGCCATGAAACATGCCATCAAAGATTCGTTTATTGTAATATGCAGCGATGTGGTTCCCGATGCTTTGGAGCAGATTAAAAAGTACAAGGAGGACGAGGATAAGTTTGAGATTACGAAGGAGGATTTGGTGTAGTTGCTATAATAATATTGTAAGCAATGAGAAAAGTATTTCTAAGTCTTGTAATATGGTTTTGTATAATAAATATATATGCCCAAGATTTTAGTAAGAAATATAATAGTAGCACTCAAAAATGGGCTATCCAACGCTTAACAAAACACGATACTACTTTAATAACAGATTATGTTTTTGATTATTTACCAAACTATGATTGGAGCGGAAATTCTATAGCTTCTGCAAATGGTAAATGGTTTTTTATGAATAAAAAAATAAAGGTGATTTCGGATTCTTTTGACTATATGGATACCTTAAGTTTTGAACAAGGCTGGCCCATTTCAGCTAAACTTGGTGACTATTGGTATATTTATAATTGGGATTTTAAATTGGTAAAAAAAGGTGTAGTGCATGATTCTAACTTTTTTTATGTGCATGCTGGATCTGAGAATGTTTTTTTAAAGAAGCAAAACGATAAAATATATTTCCGTAAGAATTATAACGATAAATGGAGAACAGTAGAAGATACGTTTTATGGCGGCAATAATATAAATGTCGAATTAGAGAGTTCTGTGTTTCGCTCCAGAGAGTATTTTCCTGTAAAAAAAATGTATTGGGGATATATCGATATTAATGGAAATACAAAAATTCCTTTTAAGTACATTTATACTGAAGGATTTAATTTTAATAGGGGTTTAGTTAACACTGGCAATGGATGGGGGTATATTGATACCACTGGAAAATTTATGATTGAACCTAAGTTTAGTATGGCGAAAAGTTTTGTCGAAAATTATTATTTACCACAATCAATTGTGCCTGTAGCTAAAAATAATTTATGGGGTTATATTGATATTGGTGGGAATACTATTATTGATTTTCT
>JAYVCI010000002.1:0-21753 GCA_043750035.1 Chitinophagaceae bacterium | reverse complement strand
CTGTTTACTGACTACTGTTTACTGACTACTGTTTACTGACTACTGTTTACTGACTACTATCTACTACCATGCACTACAATAAAAAAAGAACCCAAAAACACCACATTGATTTAGCGATAAGCAGCTTGTCCGGGCTTAATGATGGAACGATAGCGGTGCTGCCAGCTTCACGAATGTATGTTTACAATCACGAAGTGTATGATGAAGCACCTATTGAAACTATAGAACAAATAGCCGATACTTTAAAAAACCATCCAAGGGACAAAGTATTATGGATCGACATAGAAGGCAAATGCAGCAAAAATATTGCAGACGAGCTGGGCAAAATATTCAACCTGCACGAGTTGGAGATGGAGGATATGATAAACCTGTACCAAAGGCCAAAAGTGGAGGAATACAATAACCACTTGTTTATGGTATCGCGGATGTTGTATTATAATAAGCATTCAAGAAATTTGACCAATGAACAAGTTAGTTTTTTTGTTTATGAAAATGTATTGCTCACAGTGCAAGAAGAAGATGAAGATGCATTTGAGCCCGTAAGGGAAAAGCTGCGTAAAAGCAAAACCAATATACGCAGTGGCAATGCCATGCAATTGGCTTATTTTCTGATGGACGCAATTGTAGATAATTATTTCCCCGTGTTGGAAGAAATAGGTGACCGGCTGGACGACCTCGAATCCCAACTGCTCAAATCGCCTGACAAGTCATTGTTATCAGAAATACAGAACACCAAGCGTGAAGTTTTTTTCCTTCGCAAAGCCATCTGGGCCGAGCGAGACAAAATTAATGAACTCATCCGGTTCGAGCATCATTTTATAGATGACAAACTTAGGATATATATGCGTGATACTTATGATCACTGTGCACAGATTATTGATATTATAGAAAGCCACAAGGAGATCTCCTACTCATTATCAGATGTTTACTTAAGCTCGCAGAACTATAAAATGAGTGAGGTGATGAAAGTACTTACCGTAATTTCCAGTATCTTTATTCCGCTCACTTTTATTGTTGGGATATATGGGATGAATTTCTCGCAAACAGACAGTAATAGCAATTTTGCCCCGCACAATATGCCCGAATTATACGACCCCAATGGCTATGTATATGTAATGGTTGGTATGTTTATTATCGCTTTGTCTGAAATTGTTTATTTCAGGTATAAAAAATGGATTTAAAATTTTTTAATATAGATATAAAGGTATTACCTTTGCACAAGTAAAAAAATAAATTTAAAAAAACATGAAAAAAATCACTTACATTCTAGCTGTTGCGGCCATCATTGGCACAACACTATTTACCAGTTGTAAAAAAGCTGACACCGTGGAACCAACCATAACATTTATTCCTGATGCAACCACAGTTACCAAAGGACCTAATGAGTATGTTACTTTTACCGTGGTGCTTAACTCAGACCCCAATGCAAAATTGGACAAATTGAATATTACCCGTCAGTATGGCTCTACAGCAGCAACTACTTTCAAATCTGAAAACTTGACAGGCACTACTCAAAATTATGCTTTTCTTGATTCGACTCCTGTTTCAGGGATTACCAGTGTTAAATATACATTCACTGTTACTGACAACAAAAGCAAAATAGCTAGTAAAGATTTTACTGTAACTGTTGTTATTCCTACCACTTATGGTACTATAACCTCTACTAAAAATTTCATCATGAACAATCAGTGGGAAAATAGTGGTGGCCAGTTTTGGGGTGTGGCTCTTAGTAGTGCATCGGTTGATATTGTTGCTGCTAAAGCTGATGCTGCCAAGATTGATTTCATTTTTGGACATCGCCCTGCTGTTGAAGGTGGACCATACTTAGCTGGACCTAATTCTGTAGATGCTAAAGCCACTTATGATAACACAGGTACTAATAAACTTTCTACTTGGAGTGTTTTGAATAAAACCTTATTCAAATTGACCAACTTAACTCCTATAGACTTTGCTAAATGTAACAATGACTCTATGATTCAGTTACAAACAGCAAGCGGCGTAAACAATGAGTCGTATAAAACTGTTTTACCTAATCAAGTAGTAGCCTTCATTACTGCCGCAGGTAAAAAAGGTCTTATAAAAATCAACTCCGTTACTGGTTCTCAAGACTTGAAAACTGCCGGCCAGTTAAGCTTTGATTATAAATATGCTGATAAATAAAATTCTAACATATAATATTCAACAGGCTGCCCCACAAAGGCGGCCTGTTTTATTTTAAAAGGGTATGCAAAATATAGGAGTTTTTACATCAGGCGGAGATGCCCCAGGCATGAACGCCGCCATTCGTGCTGTAGTGCGTACCGCATTATATTATAATGTGGGTGTTAAAGGAATCGTAAATGGTTATGATGGTTTGATAAACGGAGATATTATAGATATGAACTCGCGTTCGGTAGCCAATATTATACAGCGGGGAGGTACTATTTTAAAAACAAGCCGCAGCGAAGAATTTAGAACCGTTGAAGGCAGATTAAAAGCTGCCCAAACGGTAAAAGAGCATAATATAGAAGGACTTGTTGCCATTGGTGGTGATGGTACTTTTACAGGAGCAGAAATATTTTGCCGCGAAACGGGCATAACAGTAATGGGTGTTCCAGGCACTATCGACAATGATTTGTATGGAACAGATTATACAATAGGCTTCGATACTGCAATTAATACCGCTATTGATGCTATTGATAAAATACGCGATACTGCCGATTCGCATAACCGAGTTTTCTTGGTAGAGGTAATGGGTCGCCATGCTGGATTTATTGCCTTGGAGGTGGGAATTGGCGGAGGTGCGGAAGCTATATTAATACCCGAGGAAGAAACCAATATCGATGACCTGATTAACTTTTTCTCGAAAGAAAAACGCAAACAAAAATCATTTTCTATAATAGTAGTGGCCGAAGGTGATGATGCTGGCGGAGCATTTGATATTGCTAAAAAAATGGAGGCCGCAATTCCCGGTTTCGATCCACGGGTTTCGGTATTGGGGCATATACAACGCGGTGGCAAACCCAGTGCTTACGACCGCCTGCTTGGCTCTCGGCTTGGCAGTGGTGCCGTAATAGAACTACTTGAAGGCGAAACAAATAAAATGGTGGGGTTGGTTAGCAACGAACTGGTGCTCACCTCTTTTGCTGAAGCTATCGGAAAAAGAAAACAAGTTGACAGAAGTTTATTGAAACTAGCTACAATCTTGGCATAATATTATATAGCTTTCTACGTTATATAATAAAAGTTATAATTATGAAAACCAAGATCAAAATAGTTGCCTTAATGGCAGCAATGGTAGCCATGAGCTTTACCACGCTCAATCCCAAAGAAGAAGTTACCTTTTATAAAGGTACTTGGAAAGACTTGTTTGCAAAAGCACAATCAGAAAGTAAACCAGTGATGGTATTTATGTACGCCTCATGGTGTGGCTTGTGCGAATTTACCCAAGACTCTGTTTTAACAATTGACACCGCATATAATTTCTTGAACGAAAATTATATATGTTATAAAGTAGAGGAAAAATCGAAAGAGGCTAAAAAGCTCAGAGCTGAACATCCAATAGAAGGCTACCCATGTTACTATTATTTCAATCCCAATGGTAAATTATTACGCCAAACAAATACCTTTATGTTTTCTGCACAGTTAAAAAAGGATGCAGAAAAAGCGTTGAAGAAATTTAAGAGAGGATTTTAGGAGAAGGAGTAAGGAGTAAGGGGCTGACGCCGCATGGCCCTTATTCCTTAATCCTTACTCCTTAATTCCTTTTTTTACGCATCAATCTTTGCATACTTGGCATTGTGTTCAATAAAGGCACGACGCGGAGGTACTTCATCACCCATCAACATACTAAATACATGATCGGCTTCTGCGGCACTGTCAAGCGTTACGCGTTTAAGGGTGCGGAACTCGGGATCCATTGTGGTTGACCATAATTGTTCAGCATTCATTTCTCCCAAACCTTTATAGCGTTGTACATTTACGCTGTCAGGATTTCCTCCTTTGCTTAGGCGTATTACAGCATCTTCACGTTCTTGTTCTGTCCAGCAATATTGCTCTTCTTTGCTTTTCTTTACCAAGTAAAGTGGTGGTGTTGCTATATATATATATCCAAATTCGATAAGTGCTTTCATATAGCGGAAAAACAAAGTTAGAATCAAGGTACGGATATGGCTACCATCTACATCCGCATCCGTCATTATAATAACTTTATGATAACGAAGTTTTGCAAGGTTCAATGCTTTATCATCTTCTTCTGTACCAATAGAAACACCAAGAGCGGTAAATATATTTTTGATTTCTTCGTTCTCATATATGCGATGTTCCAATGCTTTTTCTACATTTAATATTTTACCACGCAAGGGCAAAATAGCTTGAAACTTTCGGTTACGTCCTTGCTTGGCAGTACCACCAGCCGAGTCTCCCTCCACCAAATATATTTCGCATAATGATGGATCTGTTTCGCTACAGTCACTCAATTTTCCGGGTAGTCCGCTACCGCTCATGGCTCCTTTGCGTTGTACCATCTCGCGTGCTTTGCGGGCAGCATGGCGGGCAGTAGCAGCCAATATAACTTTGTTAACTATGGTACGGGCTTCACGCGGATTTTCTTCCAAATAATTGCCCAACATTTCACCTACTGCTATATCAACAGCACCCATTACTTCGTTGTTTCCAAGTTTTGTTTTTGTTTGTCCTTCAAATTGTGGCTCCTGCACTTTTACTGAGATTACACCTGTTAATCCTTCACGAAAGTCGTCGCCGCTGATATCGAATTTTAAATTTTTGAGCATGCCTTCTTTGTCAGCATAGCTTTTTAATGTTCTTGTAAGTCCGCGACGGAAGCCAGCTACGTGCGTTCCACCTTCAAGAGTATTTATATTATTTACATACGAAAATAAATTTTCTGAATAACCAGTATTATATTGAATAGCTATCTCTACAGGCACTCCTTGTTTTTCGCCTTCTATATAAATTGTTTCTGGTATTAGTTTCTCACGCGTGCCATCAATATATTCTACAAATTCTTTCAAGCCACCAATCGAATGGAAATGTTCTGATATAGTTTTTCCATCATCATCCAATTCTCTTTTGTCTTCCAAATTCAAATGAATTCCTTTGTTCAGAAACGACAATTCACGCAACCTCGACTGAATGGTTTCAAATTTATATACTGATGAAGTAAAAATAGAATCGTCGGGCAAGAAATGCACAACAGTACCTGTTTTGGTAGTTGTTCCCACTTCTTTTACATCATATAATGGTTTACCAATTTCATATTCTTGTTGATATAGTTTACCATCACGATGAACTAAAACTTTTAGTTGTTTTGAAAGTGCATTCACACATGACACACCCACACCATGCAATCCACCAGATACTTTGTAGTTATCTTTATTGAATTTCCCTCCAGCATGCAATACGGTCATAACAACCTCTAGTGCTGAGCGGCCTTCTTTGGCATGCATATCTACAGGTATTCCACGGCCATCATCTTCTACAGTAATTGAATTGTCTTCATTAATAATTACGGAAATATTTTTACAATATCCTGCAAGAGCTTCGTCTATTGAATTGTCAACCACTTCATAAACCAAATGGTGTAAACCTCGCATGCCTGTATCTCCAATATACATGGATGGGCGTTTTCTAACTGCTTCTAATCCTTCTAATACTTGGATGTTGTCTGCGGTGTAATGTGAATTGTCAGTTGATGTATCTGTTTCTGTTGTCATTATAATAGTTTTTTTGTGTATTTATTTGGGGTGTAAAATTAGGCTAAAAGCCGCAATTGGCAATAGTTTGACACGAAAAAAGTACGGGCTACTTTTCCACAGAAAAATAATGAATTTGTTGATGTTTTTTAGGTAATAAAAATATTGGATTTGGGTCGAATGGATGTATATTCCAAACATTGTTTTTTTGAATACCCGAAAAATAGTTTACTTCTGTATTTTATATTCAAATTCCAAAGTGCCACCAAGCTGGGTTTCAAAATTACCAATTACCGATTTTACATACATCAAACCTCTTTTGCCGCTTGCTGTTACAAAAGCTATTACATCGCCATTACGAATGCCTCTGTTTGAGTTAAAAAGCAAATCTGATGTTTGATATAGTATTAATGAATCATTATTGCAAGCCCCATACATAGCAGGGGTTACATTGGTCAATTGAAATAAGGTACTATTCAGCACACTCCAACTGCTCAGTTTATTAGTGCCGGCATTATCATATATTGCTTTGGCATCGCCAGAATTGGGAGCCGCCAAAAAAGCACCACCAAAAGCAACCGAACGGTGGCCAAATACAAAATCAATTTCTGATGCAGTATTCTTAGCAGATTGCATATCATAATTTGTATCATTCTTTACTGACCAAAATTGGTTTCCGCCCATTTTAAACTCGTTATCCATTGTGCCCGCATGTGTATGTATTTTTCCCCATGGGCCCGATGCAGGAGAAATTAACAGCGTAAAATTCTTAATAGTTGTAATACCTTTGGCATCTGTAGCTTGAAATTCATACGTAACTTGTGAAACATGCACGGGAACAATAATATTCCTTTTATATGAATAACCGATAGCAGCGATATTACTATTGTTTACAATTAAATTACTACTGCCCGAATTACCCAGTTCTTCAAACACAAGCACACTTTTTAAGGTGGTACTCGAGTCAGAATAAATGATAGCTTCTAAGTAATAACTTTCAAACTCTTTTTTAGTAGCACTATCTCCGTTTGCGAAGTTTATAACTGGGGGAGCTATTCCCACAGCAATAGTTTTGGTAATTTTCTTAAAATCTCCCGCTGAATTTGTAGCAGATAATGTTACTGTATAAATATTTTTTTTAGTATATATATGAACAGGATTTTTTTCATTGGAACTGGGTGTAGCATCTCCAAAATCCCAAGTATAATTGATTGCACCCTCAGTTTTATTCGTAAAATGTACTTCTGCCGGAACCGATGTTGCATAATTTCCATCAAACGAAAAATCGACAATCAATCCTGTTTTCTTGCAGCTATTTAATATTATAATAGCAAGAAATAATATTTGTATATATATTACTTTTTTCATTTGTTATACTTTTACGCTGTTAAGGCAACAAATATAAACGAAGAAAGTTAACAGTGAAAAGTTAACAGTTTTAATTTTGATACAACTGATACAATTTTTTTGTATTTACTTCATTATCAAAGTTGGGTAACTGCTTAACGGTATTGCTCTCCAGTTCTTTTACTTTCTCCGCATCATTGCATAGCATATATAATTTCTCGGCTATATCATTTGAGTTTTCGGGGTTTGCATATAAAGCCGTATTGCCCGCTATCTCCTCAAAGCACGACCCTGTAGAACTGAGGCTGGCCTTGCCCCTTGCCATGGCTTCTACCAAGGGAATCCCAAATCCCTCAAACAAACTTGGATAAACACTGAACAAACAGGCATCATATAATAAGGGCAAATCTTCGTGCTGCACATAGTCTAAATGTATTACGGGGAGTTTGTGTTGATATATATATTTTAACACTTCCTTATGGTTATCGCCCGGGCCGCCACAAAGCACCAAGGGAATTGTATCGTCAGGAGATGTCCATTGACTGCATTGCTCCTTATAGGCTTGCAGAAAATTAAGGTGGTTTTTCCGTTTATCAGTTTTGCTTACAAACAATATATATTTATCGGGCAAATTATATAATTGCTTTACTTTTATTATATCTTCTGCATTGCTTTTACTATAATATATATTGTTACAATTTTGATATATCACCGTAATTTTATCTGCACTAATTTTAAAAAATTCTATAATATCATTCTTTGTCTGATTGCTTGTAGCTACTATATGATTGGCCGTTTGGCATGCACGTTCAAATTTTCGTTTATATATTCTATTATCTGCCATACTAAAAAAATCTGGATGGCGAAGGAATATTAAATCATGTATGGTAACAATTGTTTTTATATTGGTTTTCTCAATGCCAATGGGTAGTTCATTGCTCAATCCGTGATATACATCCAGCTTCTTTGTTTGGGCAAGTCTCACACTACCATAAGTACGCCACAGTGAATGAAATGCTTCGTAAAATATATTATGTGGTGTAAGTGTATGAATCTGTTTGTTTCTAAGAATTTCTTCCCAAAATTTCACAATATCCTTATTCGATTTTGGGGTGAACAAGTAATAATCCTCATCCGGAAAATATTGCAACAGGTTCTCCACCACCCTGCGGCTGTAATTGCCCAGCCCTGTAGCGTTGTTAAAAGCCCGCTTCGCATCGAATCCTATTTGCATATCAGGGCAAAAATAAGGGAAAAAACTTAACCAACTCACCCCCACCCTCTCCCCCGGAGAGGTTCCGAATCTTATTCGGAAGGGGGTGAGGCGAAAAATCTCCTATATAATAGATACCCCACACTTACCAAGCACATTAAAAATGTAAACACCGTTTGTCCGCCATGTATAATCATTGCCAATGCTTTGCCATACGTTGATGGAACATTATATAATACCAATGCTGCCCCCACTAAATAATGATAAGCCCCCATGCCGCCGCCACTAATGGGGATGGACCGCCCAATGGTGCCGATAGTGCATATCGTAAGCCCCGCCAGCAGGGTGAGTGAAGAGGTTTCAGGGAACACATAAAACCAACAGTAGGTTAGTAAATAATAACACAGCCATATAATACTAGTATATATAATAAATCTTCTTTTTTGTTCCAAATCTATGATGCTTCTCAACCCACTTATAAAATTTGCAAAGAAATTATATTTGATAAGTTTGATATAACTATAATAGATTAAAACCCCCAATGTAATACTCCCCAATATTACCCAATACCAATGGTCATATAGGTTATTAAAAGTTTTCTCAAACCCTGCTTCCCATATATCATGGTAAAAAAAATCATATACTTTACCAAACTGTAATATAATAGTAAGCGTAATTAATATCAGTAGCATTAGCACATCCACCAATCTCTCCAGCAATACTGTTCCCAATGAAATAGCCAATGGTATTTGTTGATTCTCCTTCTGCCAGGTGCAACGATAAACTTCGCCCAATCTCGGCACAAAAAAACTAATTCCGTAGGCAAATGCAGTAGCAATAAATGTATTTGCAAAACTCGTTTTTTGTCCCGCTGCATTCAGCAGTAAATTCCAACGCAAAGTTCTAATAATATATACCAACACAGAAACCACCAATGCAGCCCAAGCTACTGTAAAATCAGCGGTCCTGATGTTTCGCTTCACCTCTTCCCAATCGCTACTGCCAATAAATGTATATAATAAATAAATCCCTAAAAATACGAACAATAAAAATACCAGTGCGTTGAATATTTTTATATAGTTCATCAGGAAATTTTAATTTTTAGGCTTTTGATACCCTGAGCAGCCGGCACTGAGCAAACTTGTTCTGAGCGACAACCGAAGTAGCCGAAGTATAGCCACGGGTGCCACCCTGAGCGGAGTCGAAGGGAAGGGTTACTTGATATTGTGATATACTTTTTGCACATCATCATCCTGCTCCATTTTCTCAATCATTTCCATTACTTCTGTTTCTTGCTCTTCGGTTAATTCCACAAAAGTATTACCCACACGTTCCAACTCAGAGCTTACGATAGGAAGATTTTTTTCTTCTAATGCTTTTTGCATTAGGCTATAATCTTGGAAGGCCGTATATATAATAATTTGATTTTCTTCGGCATCAATAAACAATTCTTCCAAACCACTATCAATCAAATCGAGTTCTACTTCTTCTGGGTCAAGTCCCGCAGCATTAAGTTTAAACATTCCTTTTCGGGTAAAAATAAAATCGAGCGAGCCTGTTTTATTTAAAGCACCTTCAGCTCGGGTAAAGTATGAACGAACATTTGCAACGGTGCGATTGGTATTATTGGTAGCTGTTTCAAGCAAAACTGCAACACCATAAGGTCCATAACCTTCATATACATGCTCTTCAAAAATCTCATCACTTTTTTCACTTGCTCTTTTAATTGCCGCTTCTATACGGTCTTTGGGCATATTCAGCCCTTTCGCAGTTTGCATGGCAGCACGCAATCGTGGATTGCCACCAGGGTCTGGACCCGAGTTTTTTACAGCCATCGAAATTTCTCTGCCAATGCGAGTAAACGCTTTGGCCATCTTATCATAACGGGCAAACATCACATGTTTGCGTTTTTCAAATGCACGTCCCATATTGCTGGCAAAAATAATGGAGATTTACGATTTTTGATTTACCATTTTTGATTTTGTTGTCACGTCTCTTGCAGGTGAGTCGTAATTCGTAATTGCCTGTGGTTGTCCCGAATAATCCCGAAGTGGCTTCGGGACGGGATTGTGACCAACCACATGGGTTTCCAGTATATAATTTGGGCGTGCCGCCGAAGCGGCGTCGGGCTATACGTTGCAAGTCCTCGCTACGGAAGCCTTCGCTGTGGGCTTTCCACTTCTATCCCTCACGCAGCTACGCGGGCAGTACTACGCTAGTATATCCCCACCAACCATATCACTTCTACTACCATCCACCGGAAGCAGCCACATCCGCCGCTGCGGACTTGATACCAATGTCATCCTGAGCGGAGTCGAAGGGTCATCTTTTGTCCTTCGTCTATCGTCTTTCGTCTACTCCATATATTTGCACCCAATTAAGCCCACCACGATTTGACCGTTATACTATTTATCATCGCTTTTCTTGCCACTGCCAATAGTATCATTCGATACAAAAAGAGACAGTACAATCATCTTACTTTTGAACCCACTGAGCCAACACATACACAACTGGATGAGGAAGCATTTTTTGCTTTTGCCCAACAATATATGCGTCGCAATTTTATATTCTTCAATGATATGCAGGATACTGAGCAAAACAAGTATGTCAAAAGGATGATTGAGTTTATCAAAGAAAAAAGGATCGTGGGGATGGACAGTGTTATCATAGACAATGAATGTTTGGTCTTGGTATCCATGCCCGCTATCCGCATCACGTTTGGATTAGAAGAATATATATTGCCTAATATCAGAACCATCGGAGTATATCCATCCATCTTTTATAATAATTATATACAACAAGAGGCGAAAGGACTCACCTTTGTTACAGGTGTTACTTATTTTTCGTTGGAACATCTTAAACATGGTAATATTGATATAAACGATAATTTAAATTTGGGCTTGCACGAAATGAGCCATGCTTTTAAATTATATGTCGATAATTTTGCCGATTCCACAAGTGATTTGGCAGAGAAAATGTCAGAATTTACAACGCATGCAGAAACAATGCTTGAATTAATTGAAGATGGCAGACTTGATTATTTGAGAGATTATGCCGGCACCAATACCGATGAATTTTTTGCAGTATGCATCGAAAACTTTTTCGAGAAATCTTATGATTTTCGTGCGGCACTTCCCAATACTTATCAAAAGCTTGCAAAGATGCTAAATCAATATCCTGCGGGGTAGGAGTATCAAGTAGTGAGTATCAAGTACAAGTTGTCGACAACTTGATACTTGATACTATCTTTGCAAACTTGAAAAAAACAACCCTCGATACCGTTTACGAATACGATTTCGACCTGTTCGGAATCTCTGTTTCTGCCAAAGGATATATGTTCGCAGCGGCCATCAACAAGCATCTGAATATAAAACTCAAACGCATAGAAGACCTAGAAGTAAAGCATCCCAAACAAAAAGAAATCGATGCATACCCAGTATATCATTTCCAGGATTTGGATTTGGAAGTTGATTTTTATCTTATTGGAAACAAAAGCAAGCAAGCACTTGTCCCGCACCTAAAACCCATCGATTATTTCTGGATGATCAAAGGAAATTATCAGATAAAAGCCCCCATACATTATACAAATTTATTTAAAGAAATAAGAGGCGTGAACCTGGCTTATCCTATTAAGATTGAGCCTAAGAATGCATTTGTGAATTTGTTGTTTTAATCCACCGCGTCATTAGCGTATGCTCAGATATTCAACTCCTTCAGAGTTGCTGTGCGTTGCTTTTCAGTCCACCCGAACTGCATTCGGGGTTATTCATATTCAACTCCTTTGGAGTTGCTGTGCGTCGCTTTTCAGTCCACCCGAACTGCATTCGGGGTTATTCATATTCAACTCCTTCAGAGTTGCTACATATTGCCAAAACTTGTATCAACTTGAAGAATCCTGAAGGGATTCAATATGAATAACCCTGCATGAAATGCAGGGAGAAAAGTGACCGTCAAACGCAACCCTGAAGGGGTTGAATATCGACATAAAATATTCTGAATAGAAGTGGCTATTATATAATAAAGCCGACAAATACTTGATACCTCCCGCCGTGGCGGGCTAGCTACTTGATACTAATTAAGCACCCCCCAAATCTTATCCTTCAACTGCTCAATCCCTTTTCCTGTTACCGATGATATAAATATACAATCAACCCCCTCAGGCAAATGAGCCTTCATTTGTTCCTGCATTTCATCATCTATCATATCACATTTGGTGATGGCTAAAAGTCTAGGTTTATCAAGCAACTCAGGGTTGAACTGCACAAGTTCGTTCTCTAATATTTCGTATTCTTTTACTATATCATTTGTATCACAAGGCACCATAAATAGGAGCAAAGAATTACGTTCTATATGTCTCAAAAAACGATGACCCAAACCTTTGCCTTCGTGGGCACCTTCTATAATACCGGGGATATCGGCCATGATAAAGGAGCGATAATCTCTGTATTGTACAATTCCGAGTTGTGGGGTGAGCGTAGTAAACGGATAATCCGCAATCTCAGGCTTGGCGGCACTTACTACAGATAGTAAAGTTGATTTACCCGCATTCGGAAAACCTACCAAACCCACATCGGCAAGTACTTTTAGTTCCAATATATTCCACACTTCCGCACCATCTTCTCCAGGCTGTGCAAACCTAGGCGTCTGTCTCGTTGGACTTTTATAGTGCGTATTTCCCTGTCCGCCACGACCACCTTTTAGTAATATTTTTTCTTGTCCGTGGTCGGTAATTTCTAGAATAAATTCTCCAGTTTCGGCATCACGTGCAACGGTTCCCAAGGGAACATCCAGAAATTCATCCTCCCCTTCTTTCCCAGTTTTGTTACCACTTTGGCCTGGTCCACCATCGGGTGCTATAATATGTTTTCTATATTTCAGATGCAGCAAAGTCCAGAAGTTACTATTGCCGCGGAGTATAATATGTCCGCCTCTACCACCATCGCCACCATCGGGACCGCCCATGGCTGTAATCTTGTCGCGGTGCAAGTGTGTACTTCCGGCACCACCCTTACCAGTGCGGCAACATATTTTTACGTAATCTACAAAGTTATTATCGGCCACTGAATATTTTTTATTTTACAATTAATATTTTTCATTTTTATATAAGCTGCCCCTTACTACCACGTCATGCTGAACTTGTTTCAGCATCTCATACAGACGACCCTCGAAGGGATTCTGAAGTAAATTCAGAATGACGCCTAGTGAAACCCTCCTCACTCCTTATTCCTTATTCCTTACCCCTTCCTCACTCCTCACTCCTTACTCCTTACCCCTTATTCCTCACTCCTCACTCCTCACTCCTCACTCCTTACCCCTTATTCCTCACTCCTTACTCCTTATTCCTTACCCCTTTTCCTTCCTTATCTCCTCACACAACTCCCCAAAAATCACATCAATACTCCCTACCCCATTAATTCCTCTATATTTCCCTTGTGCACTATAAAAATCCTTCACCGGAGCAGTTTCGTTATTATATACATCAATACGTTTTTGTATTACAGTTGGGTCAATATCATCTGCACGGCCACTGTCTTTACCACGGAGCAGCAGGCGGGTTCTTAGTTCATCCTCTTCCACTTCCAGAGCAAGCATCAGTGCGATGGAGCAACCCAGTATTTCCAAAAACTCATCCAGCGATTCTGCCTGAAATTTGTTCCTGGGAAAACCATCAAATATATACCCCTTGGCCTCAGGTGTTTTGGCCACTTCAGATTCCACCATGCCTATAGTTACCTCATCGGGCACCAGTTTGCCTTGGTCTATATAACTTTTGGCAAGCGTTCCCATCTCGGTGCCTTCTTTAATATTGGCCCTAAAAATATCACCCGTACTGAGGTGAACCAACCCATATTTTTCAATCAACTTGGCCGATTGTGTGCCTTTGCCTGCCCCCGGGGGGCCAAATAATACAATATTGAGCATGTGTTTTTTTTAGAGGTGCAAAAGTACGGGATAAAATGTATATAAGTTTGCTCGCCAATATGCCAATAGGGTTTGATATAATCTAAGGCTGTGAAAATTAGCAATAAAAAATGGGAGACGCTATTATCTAAAAACTTACTCCTATATTCGCACATTGACAAATTGGATTTTTTTAACAAAAACTTTGCTAAATATAATTTTCACAATGCGTCCATATATTTGTACAAAAATACAATTGAATATTAGGCACTCTATTTAAATAATAATCGAGACAATGAATTACGACATTAAAATATTAGGAGAAGATGAAGACAATGGTTTAATCGAATTCGACCGATTAAATGATTTGACTAAATCTACAAAAGATATTGCAACAAAAGCTTTAATGTTAAAGCTTAGAGGATTTAGTGATATAAACCCAGATAAATATCTAAAAAAGGCTCTAGCTCTTCGGCTGCAAAGTATCTTAGGAAGTGCGGAAAATGGCACATCATTGACAATCGATTGTGCACCATTCTCCGAAACAATAAAAGGACAACAATATGATATGTTCAAACCCAAAGAAGGACTACTAAAAATGACACCTATGGCTTTGGTAATCGATTCCTTTCAAATAGCCTTAAGTAGCGAAAATGTGGATGCTGATTTAGACAAACCTCTTTTGAAATCTTTACTGAATTTTAAAAAGAATTTTATCAGTGATAATGAAATTTTTTATTTGGCAAATAGAGGAACAATACCAGAAGTGAAAATTACGAAAGATGATTTTCATAAGATTGGTTTATTAGAAGATAGTATTCCCGAACCTAAAAAAGTAATAGTTAATGGCCAATTGGATGAAATGAAGGTATCAAAAGGCAAATTAGGATTGCAAACAGAGCAAGGATTTGTAAATGTATTTGCAAATAATCATAATATAATTCAAGGCATAGTAGAGTATATGGGCAAAGAAGTAACTATAACTGGAATGGCACACTATAAACCCAATGGCCAATTAAGCTTTATAGAAATACAAGACTTTGGCAAACCAAATGCTAATGATAAGTTCTTTTCAAAGCAGCCGAATGCAATGTCGGCAAGGCAGCAAATATTACTTCAAACAAAGAAAGGTAAAAAAGCAAATCCCTTAACAGAAATTATGGGACAATGGCCTGGTGACGAAACCGATGAAGAATTTGCTAAGATTTTAAAAGGGGTTAAATAATGAAATTTTTAGTTATTGATACTTGTATTGTTTTACATATACTTAGAGGTAAAGTATATGGGCAAAAATGTTTAGCAGCAATAAATAACTATGACGAAAACGTTTCAATAATAATTTCTGTGGTAACCAAAGCTGAACTTGAATCATTAAAAATGCAACAAAGTTGGGGTGATGCGAGGTGTAAAAAATTAAATACATTTCTTGAAGATGTAACCTGTGTTGACATTTCAAACAGTGATGAACTATTGTTAGAGTCCTATGCTAAAATAGATTCTTTTTCTAAAAGAAAAACAAATGACCCCAATGGAAATTTACTAAGTGGCTCTGCCAAAACAATGGGGAAGAATGATTTGTGGATAGTTGCCACTGCACATTCACTTGATGTGCCATTATTGACCGCAGATGGAGATTTTGACCACTTAGATAATATTTTTCTTAAAGTTATAAAAATATCATAAACACTTAATTTACAAATACAATGGGACACATAAAAGAACTAGAAGGCGTTGACTTTATAATAGAAAGTAGACCTCAATCTGTAACAGAAGAATCTGCAATTAGCGAATACATTCGTGCTTTCAAAGCAAAAAATGCACAAAAAAAAGTTGTAACAAAACGTGTTGGGCGTGCATCTGCGAAATAAGAAGTATTATAATAACAGCATGAAAACAAAAAACATTCTTATCATTCTAAATATCGCTGGACTTATAGGTTCACTAATATGGCTAATGGTTAACCCAAGCTGGGAGCCTTTGATAACTGCTATCGGATTAATTGGAGCATTAATAGCACAATTAAAATCTGGTAATGGTAATATAATTAATATGAAGCAAAAAGGTGGAAAAGGCTCAACTAATTACCAATCTGGACGAGATATACATATACAAAAATGATTAATGACAAAAATTTAAAACAGGAGGGAGCGGAAGGTAGTACAAACCTTCAGGCACAAATTATAACCATTAACCAAGGGCTATCATATTCCGATGTTAAAGAAATCGCAGATGGCATATTTAAATCAAACTTTATGGAGCTTTCTGAAAAAGCTGCAAATATTGCACAAGAAAGAGTAGATGAATTAGTTGATAAATTTTTAGATGGATTAAAAAACAGGAATCCAGAAACTCTACAAAATATGGAAGATCCAGCTATGCAATATGCTTTGTTCACTGCACAGAAAGAATATGCAAAAAGCGGGGATAAAGATTTAGGGGATATTTTAGTAGATATATTGGTTGATAGAGCTGCCTTATCTGAAAGAAGTTTAAAGCAAATTGTTCTTGATGAAAGTTTAGATGTTGTATCTAAATTGACCGACAACCAATTGGATACGCTTACAATAATTTTCCTTTTAAAACACACTATCAATAATGACCTTGACAGCCTTGAAAAATTAGACGAATATCTTAATATAAATATAAAGCCTTTCGTTAGTGGTTTATCTAAAGAAAACTCTTTGTTTCAACATTTAGAATATTGTGGTTGTTCTACAATTTCTGATGGACTATTGGGACTTGAAGGCCTATTTAATGATAGATATAAAGGCCTTTTTTCTAATGGGTTTACTGTTGAAGAATTTATCAAAACATATAGCCCGATTGAAAAATATAATGAATACTTTACAACCTCTTTGCACGATGTCTCAAAACTACAAATTGGTTTTAGAAACGATGATGATTTAGAGGAAAAACTATCACAAAATAAAGTTCCAAGCGATATAATAGAAAACTTGAAACAGTTTTTCAATCTAACAACTATGCCGCTAAGTGACATAAAAAGTTATTTAATTAACAAAAGAGAATACATGTCAACTCTTTTCGATATATGGGAAAACTCGCATCTACAAGGCATGTCAATAACAAGTGTCGGAATAGCATTAGCACAAGCGAATTTTAGACGCAAAACAGGAATATCAATCGACTTAGGAATATGGATAAAATAGACTTGTGTTCTAGTAGTTTGAAACTGATTCAAAGAGTAGAATATAAAATTGACAATTAAGTGAAAAATAAATCCAATGACTTTTACTTTGACGTTTTAGGTGTAAATCGTAATTCAACAAAAGACATAATTAAATAAGCATTCAGAGACTTAATAAAAAAATGGCATCCAGACAAATTCCCAAACGATGATAATGCAAATCTTGAAGCTACAGAGAAAAGCAAACTTATAATTGAAGCGTATGAAGTTCTTAAAAATTATGAGCCTACGAAACTAAAAAGTCCAAATGTATATACCCCACCTGAAAAACCAAAAAAGAAAAAACCCAATGTAAGACATGATATTCTAAGGACAAGAGTCGAATCATCTAACATCCATTCTGTAGGTTACGATAGCGAAAATAAAATTTTACAAGTTGAGTTTTTGAATGGTGGAGTATATGAGTATTATGATGTTCCAGAAATTATCTTTAAAGAGTTTATGAAAGCTGAATCAAAAGGGAAATATGCAAATCGAAATATCTTTTTCAGTTATCGTTATGCTAGTGTTTGATATTAGAAAATAATTAATATATAATACATGAAGTTATTTGAGTCATATTTTAAGAGACAAAAATTTAAAAATATTGTCACGAAAGTAAATGAATATATCTATTCAGAGCGATTTGAAATGAAAAATTTACTGCAAGCAATTACAACAAATTTTAGAGATGATGAAATGCTTCGTGCATATGTTGCTATTGAAGTTGCAACAAAATTAACTGAGCCACTTTCAAAGCAAGATATCGATTACGCTTTGGAAGTAATTGCTTCTGCGGAACAAGTATCTTACGATAGTGAACAATTTAAAGATATTCTTCAGATACATAAAATTTCTGCTGAAAATAATTGGAAAGAAAAAACCGAATTAATTCAGAAAGGTAAGCAATCAAGAAAAAAAGATAAATACTCATATGAAGGAGCAATTTACGATCTGGAAAAAACAAAAAAAGCCCCAAGTACTAGTAAAGAAAGGCAAAAATGGAAAGCTCTTTCCATAGACTATATAGAAAAAGAACAAAGATTTAAAGTTGTAGAAAAAGAATATAATGAGGCAGTAAAAAAGCTGCGAGAAGATTATGAAGAACAAGAATCTACAATAAAAGCAGAAGCAGCACTTCAAAGAATAAAGGCCGAAGTAGAAGAAGAAAAAAAACTAAATGGCGAAAAATCTGAAGACCAAATCTTAAAAGAACGGGAGGGGATCTTAGAAGATATTAAGGGAAAACTAAGAAAAATACGAGATGATAATAATAGCGACAAAATATAATAATAAATGAAACACTCAATAGTCTTTCTATTCACCCTCCTATCCACCCACCTCCTCTTCGCAAACGATGGTGCCTACTACGCCAGCGGCAATCACCTTATTCCTATTACAGAAACGGATATTTCGGTGAAGAAGGAAATATTAACTTTAAAAAAGGTTAGAAATCAATATATAGAAAATTGTCAGTCTGAGTTTATCGAAGACGATGGGGAGAAGTACTCATCCCAAGGTTTGTCGCCCTTCGATGAACTCGGGATGACAAACCTTCTGTATGGTAACAAAAGAGAATTTTGAAAGTATATTAATGTTATATATATTTGCAGTATGTCTTCCGACCACAATTATTTTGTATATATATTAGAGTGCTCTGACAAGAGTTATTATACCGGTTTTACCAATGATTTGGAATTAAGAATCGAACAACACAATAAAGGTGAGAAAAAAAGCTATACTTCTACTAGAAGACCTGTTATATTAAAATACTTTGAACGTTTCACTGATGTAAATCAAGCTATAAGTTGGGAAAAGCAATTGAAAGGCTGGTCGAGAAAAAAGAAGGAAGCATTATTTGAGCAAGATTGGGATACTATAAAGAAATTATCTAACTTCAAAAACAATCAGAAGAAAGACCCTTCGATAACTAAAGATGACAAATAGTTGTCAGTCTGAGTTCATCGAAGACGACGGGAGAATTACTCATCCCAAGGTTTGTCGCCCTTCGATGAACTTAGGATGACAAACCTGCTGTCAGTCTGAGTTTATCGAAGACGGTGGGGAGAAGTACTAATCCTCAGGTTTGTCGTCCTTCGATGAACTCAGGATGACAAACCTGCTTAATACCATATACTTTTATACTTATTTTTGCACCATGGAAGAAGAAACCCCCAAACCCTCACGCCGCATACGCTACAAAGGCACGCACCCAAAAGCTTTTAAAGAAAAGTATAAAGAACTGCAGCCCGAGCAATATGGTAATGATATAGAAAATATACTAAAGCAAGGCCGCACGCCGGCAGGTATGCACCGCAGTATTTGTGTGGATGAGATTATGGAATTTCTGAATATAAAACCTGGGCAAACGGGGCTGGATGCTACATTGGGTTATGGTGGACATAGCTTAGAAATGCTGAAAAGATTGGCTCCCAATGGGCGTTTGTTTGCCATTGATGTGGACCCAATAGAATTACCCCGCACCAAAGAACGATTGGAAAATTTGGGTTATGGTCCCGAGAATTTAATTATCAAGAAAATGAATTTTTCGGAGATGGATCAAATCATCTATGAAAGTGGTCCGCTCGATTTTGTGCTTGCCGATTTGGGTGTATCGTCCATGCAAATTGATAATCCGGAAAGAGGATTCTCGTTTAAAACCGAAGGTCTGCTTGATTTAAGGCTCAATCCCAAAAGTGGAAAATCGGCATCGGCATTTTTAAAAACTGTAACACAACAAGAACTAAAAGATATATTATTTGAAAATTCTGACGAGCCTTATGCAGAAGAAATTTCCAGAACTATTATATTATATATTTCACGCGGTATAGAAATTAAAACCACTACGCAACTTAAAAACATTATCACACAAGCTCTCGAATTTCTACCTCCACAAACACGAAATGAAACAATCAAAAAATCATGTCAACGTTGTTTCCAAGCTTTGCGTATTGAGGTGAATAATGAGTTCGGTGTATTGAATAAATTTTTGGATAAACTTCCCAATGTGCTAGCTCCAGGTGGTCGTGTAGCTATCCTCACCTTCCACAGTGGCGAAGACCGTCGTGTTAAAAAAAGTTTCCAGAGTTTATATAATGTGGGAATTTTTAAAGAGATTGCATCGGAGCCTATTCGTCCCTCGGCTCAAGAGTGCAATGATAATCCAAGGGCGAAATCGGCGAAGTTAAGATGGGGAATAAGGGCAGAGTGAGCTTCGACTCCGCTCAGCTTACCAAGTAAATAAAAAAAGTGGAAGAAGTAAAAATAAGACTTTATAATAAACTTGACAAGGAACAGTGCTTGCTGGCTTTTAAAAGTAATGTTCCCAAGTTTTTCACTATAGAAGAAATTGAGGATTTTGATTCTTTTTTGGATATGCTTGATGCGGTTGAAGAAGATAAAAATAGTATCATAAAGACATCCTATTTTGTGGTAGAATTAAATAACAATATAATAGGTTGTGGTGGTCTTGGCGACAAAGACAATAAGCAAATTGTTTCATTAGCCTGGGGTTTAATCCACAATGAATTTCACAAAATGGGTTTTGGAGAAAAGCTATTAACATATCGATTGGCATTCATCAAAGAACAGTTCCCCCTATTCCCTGTAGTTATTGACACGACTCAATACTCATACAAATTCTTTGAAAAATATGGATTTAAAACCACTCAAATAACTAACGATTATTATACAGTTGGTATGCATCGGTATGATATGGTTTTGGAAAATTAGTTTTAATATTAGAAACTTGACAACTAAACTTTTTTTGTTATCTTTGTTCTTCTAAAATTATAAAGACTAGTGGAAAAACAATTTGACGCAGTTAAGTTCATGCGTGAACAACGTGACAAATTAAGCTTAAAGTTATCAAAGATGACTAAAGCAGAAATTATTGAATACTTCAAAAAACGAAAAGCCGAAAGTAGCACATTGCCCAGTGCCTAAAACTAATATTCATATACCGATGAATAAAAAAGAAAAAGCATTTGACGCAATTAAAATGATGAGAGAAATTAGGAACAAGATTAGTTCTGAGACTCAGGATATGACTTTTGACGAATTGAAAGCTTATATCAAACAGAGGTTAGGCGAGAATAGCACTAAGCTAGTGGGGCAGCAATAGGGAAGGATTGTAACTATGAAAAAACTATTAAAACCAGTTTCTATCAACACAATGATTGATAAACATATTGGTAAAAGAGGAACGTACAAAAGAGAAGCTTTTGAAAAATAAGCTACGACTTGACTTATTAAATATTTCAAAAACGTTAAACAGACACATCTGTAAAATTTAGTGCGAGTACTTGATACCTGATTCTAGTGTTATGTTAATCATTAATTGACGGATATAGTCTTTTCAATTTAACCCTTGCATCCTTGTTTGTAAATTGCCAATTTATTTTACTGTTTTTATT
>JAYVCI010000001.1:0-13340 GCA_043750035.1 Chitinophagaceae bacterium | reverse complement strand
ACCTCTTTTTCTTGCAAATTCTTTATCTCCAGGGGAAACCTTATTGTTCCCTTTCCCTATTTTCTTACTATAAGCTGCGTGAGTATAAGCACCTGCAACTAACTTTTGTAGATTTTAGAGGGCTTCCGCCTTTATTATGTGATTTATTTCCTAAACAGGTTCATTATAACTATACTGAGTTTTCCCTTCTGAATCAGTATATTCATATATATTAGTTGAGTATTCTCTATTCTCCTGGATTTATTTTTTATTATATATAGTTGCAAAATCTTTTAAAGCAGCTTCTTTTGATTCAAACGGATCACCAGGAGCTTCTCCTGAAATTTCAATTAATCTAACAGGATTATTAAATGCAAAACTATAATTAGTTATATATAGATAGTCATGAAATTTTAGGTCAACACTTAAGAATCTTCCTAACCTGCTGTCATAAATCCTAGAACCAAAATCGTAAACACTTCCATCGCCCTCAATTTCATCAACTTTATCCTTTTCGTTGAACCCGTATAAGGTTTGACTCATTCCAACTTCGTCCCTTCATCATACTCCCAAAGGATAACCAAATTTGCACTTATAACCAGATGTTTTTTTAGCTTTAAAAGCAAAGATTTCGATATAGTTATTATTTAGATGCAATAGCTGTTAAATATATTCAATAATTATAAAAAAAACACTCGACTTCCAATGCTATATGCAATGATTCCTTTCTTGTCCTTACAGTATGTTCCAATGTTATACACAAGTATTTTATTTTTCACAGTCTACAAAAAGTTTTGCTATTCTATTATTTTCTATATCATATAATACAAGAAATACTTGACTGCACCCGTCATCAAAATTATTATAAAATTTTTTATTTAAAGCCATTTCGTTCGAGCTTACATATTTCTTTAATTTGAACGAGACTATTAAAAACCTTTGGTTTGTCTTTTTATTAACTACCCCTGCATACTTTCGATAATATTTAGGCAGGTTTCTATGTATTATTGGACAAGTTATCCCGTTTTGACATTCCCTTTTTTTATTTGCCTTTTTCAGTTTCTTTTTTAGATTATATTCAAATGAATAAATTATGTCACTCTTTGGTGTATATAGTTCAAAACTATCATTATCAAAAAACAAAAAGAGAAAATCACGAGTATTAGAATCATTCTTAATTATATTTCCCTTGTATTTCCCTTTATCAATATCAAATTTAACCTGAGAATATGATTTTAAGTAAAACCAATTAAAGAATAATAACAATATTAAAGACTTCATTATTTATTTAATTTTATATATCCTAATTTGAAATATGGCAATGAGAGTTGGATTATCATCAAAAATTGGATTGTCAAAGTTTCTTAGAGTATATTCTGCTCCAAGTGTACTTCTGTACATGTTTTTACCCAATTTCGTTAAGATTGGCTTTTTTTCAGCCCTATCATAAAATAATCTTAGTGGTAAACCAGCACTAAATCTAACATTATTTTCAAAATTTGATGCGTCAAGCTCTGAGGCTTTTGTATTTTTGAACTGATTGTCAATATGCTTTACATTGTTATCATAGAATGCATCTGTAACACATTCTGGTAAAGACAGTTGATCCTTTTGCCATGCATGTCGTAGCTCATGTGCAAGTGCAATCCACTTTGGCAGTTTTCTTTTGCCGTTTGTATCCCTTCCGCCCCTAAACTTAAATATACCTATAGAAGCTGTATTGTCGCCACCTCTATCAAAATGCGTAGCAAATAACGTAGATCTAATCTTGTAAGTTGTCCCCGAATTTTCTAAAGTTTTTATCACTGCAGCTGCGTCAGGATTGCTTTTTACTTTGTTATATATTTTCTTCATCAATCCTTTGAAAATGCCTTTAATTTCAACAACATCTCCAAAGGGTCACAAAATATAATTAGGCTATTTCTAAAGCATGCATAATCACTGAGGGCTATATCAGGTTTTGGATCCATATTCCACCTTCTACCTAATCTTGTGTCATACTCCCAAAACTCTGCAGTATTTATATTACCCATTCCAGCCATATTGTTATCTTTTTCCTGCCCATTAAACCCATACCGATATCCATCAAACCCACTGATATCAATAAACTCCCGTCCCTTCATCACACTCCCGAACGGAGTATAACCACTAGGTAGTTCGGGCTTGGTATTATAGGCTAAGTTTGACATTTATATTTATGACAAATATGGACTATTTTGTCAAGAAAAGGTGATTTTTTTTTGATACGACAGAAATAATCTTGCTATTATATTTTTTTGGAGTTCGAGTCCTGCATAGTTCACCTATTGTCGGGTTTATATGCATCAACACATCCTCAGGGTTGTGTTGCTCCGCAAAGGCGGAAAAATAATAGTAATAAAAATAACCCAACTCAAAACTTAAAATACAGTGCGTTTATGGCAGTGCAGGTTTTGATACTGCTTGGATTCGTATCTTATAGCTTATTTACACGTATTTATATATAATCTTTAAAACAAAACAGCTTCTAATAAATACTATTCAGAGCCAAAATAAATGCCTCCGGATGTAGGTGTTCGACTCCCCTCCGGGCTACTGTAGAGGAAAAACCGTCAGAAATGGCGGTTTTTTTATTTTCCATGCTTTCTATATCATTGGTATCATTGAGTATTTCATCGAAAGGATAGCTTTGATTAAGGGTTCGACACTCTCCATTTTCATAAATTATTTTTTCTGAAAAAACTGCACTAATAAGCGTTTGTTTTTCTTGCAGACCCAATGATAGCCATAGGTTTCGGAGGTTCGACATTACTTTTAATCCAAACTCTATTTGAACTAGTATGTCTTGGTCTATTTCGAATAGTTTTGTTTGTTCTAGTTTCAGTTGCTTTTCTTCTTCTGTATAGGAGGCTTTTAATTGCTGGAATGTTTCTGAATCAATCTCTTTTCTCACTAACATTTTGCCTGCCTCAAGGAGTTCAGTTTTTATTTTACCCAATTTTTCTTCTACTACATTACTCAATCTTTTTCGTTCACCTTTTTGTGTATGTAATAAGGCTTCAAATGTTCTCAAAAACTGTTTATGATGTTCAGGTTTCAATGATATATGATCTAGCCAATTTTCAAAGGCTTTATTTACTTCGTTTGCACGAAAACGGGTAGGGCAACCTAAACGACAATGATAATAAAAGTGCCGAGTACCTCTTCTGCTTTTTGAAGCTGAACCAGTAAGATTGCGACCACAGTTTGGACAGGAAAGGAAACCGCGAAGCGGTAACTCTTCCTTTTGGTTTTTGGGTTTGCTTTGTATCTTTTTGACTCCCGATGCCACCAATTGAACTTCTGTATATATTTCTTCTGAAACTAATGCTTCATGAACTCCGTCAACTATTTCCTCTACCTCATCTTTATATGCTTTTAGAAATATTTTTCCGCAATAAATTGGATTGTGAAATATAAGAGTAAACCGAGTTTTCTCAAGAGTCATTCCTTTGGGTCTTAATAAACGTCTAATTTCTTCTTTGCTAAATTGCCCAGTTGCAAATAATTCAAATGCCTCTCGAATCAAACTGGCTTTAGGTTCATTTGGAATGAGTATCGGTTTCTTTCCTTCTCTATAATACTTATAGCCGAAGGGTGAGTTGTTGCAATAACGGCCTTCTTTCTGAGCCCTACGCATCCCATTTGTAGTATTTAAACTTCTTCTATCATTTTCAATCTCGGGAGCACCCAGGTATATCAACAATAACAATTTATTTTCTGGAATCGAAAGGTCAAGTGGTTGTTCAATTGCATCACACACAATTCCCATAGCTGAAAGTTGACGAATCATTAAAAGTGCATCAGTCGCGTTTCTGCTAAACCGATCCCATTTGATAAATACTAATCTGGTTATCTTACCCTTATTATTTTTAGCATAGATTAAAAACTGCTGAAATGCAGGACGATTAAATGTTTTCGCCGAATAATCATCTTGAAAATGCTCAAGTATACTATAGTTTTTTGCTTGGCAATATTTTTCCAATTTATCAACTTGGTCACGGAGACTGAAGCCTTTCTCCCTTTGTTCATCGGTGCTGACACGCGAATATATAATTACATTATCCATCACTTTTTTGTTTCTTTTCTTGTTCCTTCTGTAACTCATTCAAATACGCCTTAAATGCCAACTGAGCAAGCATATATATAGCTTTGTCAATTTGTTCTTTAGTACACTTTAAAGGCGATTCGGTATGATGCTTTTCTTGTTTCAAAAGTATGTGATTTGATGTTTATTTGTATGAGTTATTTTGAATATTTTTTACACGATTAGTGAATATGTTTTTTGATAATTGTGGATAGATAATAATCAATTTCTATCATATTCAATCTCATCTTTATCATAACTTTTCGATTTTTCTCGAAGTGATTGAATGTCGGCTAATGCTTTTTCTTCTTCCTTATTGATACTATCTAATTTTTGTATATCAATATCGAATCTTGAAAAACGGAACTTCATATCATTATATATAATCCCATTTGCCTTACCTGACCGTTCATAATGGTGTAAGCCTTCGTTTCTGAGTCCTTCCAAGAATTCATGTTGGGTTCTTGCCTTTTCAAAACTTGTTTTGACTATAGCTTCAACTTCTGTTTTTAGCAGTGTCCGCTCTGACCGATTTTTTGCTTGCCATTCTCTGTCGGTAACATAGGACTTGCCTTTGCCATGATCGCAAAGACTATGGGATAGTTCGGGATATTTTTCTTTATGATATTCCTGAAAGTCTTTTTTAAGTTGATAGAGCTTTTGTTTTGAAAGCCTGAAAGCCTTGCCCGTCCTGTATTCCACACCCGATACGCAGAAATGAAAATGTACATGCTGCTTACCCTCTGCGTGTACAGCACCAATATACATACCTTCATGTCCACGCAGTGATATATATTTTTGAGCCAAATCATCAAGCATTTCTTTGGTAATTATATTGTGGTTTTCGTGAGCGGATATGGATACTAATTCATGATATAAATATGTTTGGTTTGAACGTGGGTATTGTCTAAAAGATTCATTTTCTATAAACTCCTGCACCCATTCCTCTTGCACTGTCCCACGTATATTATGAGTATGTATATTAGGTGTGCCGTCTTTTGATTTAGTATCGTTCATGATGTACCGAATCATTGATGTGTAATTAGGATTGCTGTGTGTTAGTACCTTAATAATCATAATTATTTTTTCAAATATTTGAGGAGCAAAATCTCTGTTTGATGTATGTTTTCCTTTGTATAAAATGTTATATTATTTTGCTCTATATCAGTAACTATCATTCCTACTAATTGCAGAATCTTATATAGCTTGTCAGCATGGGGAATAATAGATTCTGCTTCGATAGCTTCTAATGCCAGCAATCGCAAATAGTGCGTGGAAGTTTGTCCCAATTCTTGGGCTTTAACACTGAGAAGATATAATTCTTTCGGCGTGAATGAAGGTCGTAAATCGGCTTTCTTTTTTGCATTATTCCTTTTCCATTTCTTTTTATATATTTTTCGATGCTCAGCTTTAGCAAGTGCTATATCTTCCTTTGTGCCATTTATAGCACCAGTATCAATCAAATATTGCAATTGTTTATTGGTTTTCATTTATATAGTTATTCGAGCAGTAACACTGGTTCACTTGATATGTCACCACGAAATGGTACTGGTGGCATATCCATATATTTTTTATATCTAGATGAACGATAGCAGGGTGATGTTCGTCCTTTTATAATAGGATTATTTGAGCAAAGTATTAAAGTCCTGTTTATAGGCAGTAATCTAATTTCATCAACTGAAATGAGTGGCTTTATACGCTCAGTTCCTTTTGCATCTTTATGAATTATTTTACCGCTATAAGTCTCCAAGTCCTTTAAAATATCCATTGATGTTTGTCCTGGTAAAAACAGCTTGGTCACACAACCATTTATTATATTAATTGCATCATCATGATAAAACATTTTAAGCTGAGCTTGTGCCGATTGGACGCAAATTATATTTCCAACACGGTGCTTGCGTGTGTTATTTATGGCTGTAGGGAGTACGGGAATATATAGAGAGCTGCATTCTTCTAAAATTATATATAAATCAAGCTCGTTTTTCTCAGGCAATTTTTGCAATATGTGACCATACAATTGCTCGAATACAATCCCGTTTAATATGCTCACATATTTCATGTCCGCTATATTATTATGCAAAAATATAATTGTAGGTTTTAAGCGAAGTGTGTCAAAGTCTATGGTATCATTTGCGGTTACTTTGGATATTTCTTCGTCCTCGAACAATTGGAGTGATGCCTTGGCACTGGCAATAATATTTTGCAATGTTTTTTCGGGGATTGCTACCAGTATTTTATATTCCAATATCAGTTTCTTGTCGCTTGTGGCAATAATCCACGCATCAACTTTGGTTGGGTCTGCGACAAAACAAGATAATATATATAATACATTTGCCATGTTTCGGTATTCCTTTTTTTGATATAGAGCCAATCGGATAAAAATGTTTAATACCATTTTGGTTTGCAAACTCCAAAAGGCATCACCACCACCGCCTTTATCAAGAGTACTTGCCACAAGCATATGACTGATTTTATTGATATCTGATGACTTTTTAATTCTCGACAAAATATTATAGCCCGAACTTATTGAACTATCAGAAAAATTGAGCGTTTGTATATCAAAAAATTGGCTTAGATATGCGGAGACATAATTATATAATTCTTTCGATGGATCGTTGACCACAATTGAACAGTGTTTAAGCTCGAACAAATTTTTAAGCAAAATGCGTTGTGTTTTGCCTGAGCCAGTCGGGCCAGAAATTAAAAAACTTTCAAAAGAGCGTCTCCGGCTTAATTTTCTATATTTAGAATATACAAAACCCTTGTTGAACCTAGAGCCGATACTAGTCTCCCTTCCAAACTTACTATTGAATCCATTTGGCTTTATCAATAAATCAATCAAAGCATAAAGCCAGTCGGTTAATATTTGTAATATGGTTTGCATTGTATAGTTATTTATTTATATATGGTTTTACGACTAAAAAGTCGTCTATTTTTTCAAAAATGCTTTTATATTTCTGATACCATAGAGGGCTGTATCAACTATAGCTTCAATGATAGAAACTATCATTAATAAGCAGAATTTTAGTATCTGAATAAATATATTCATGTTCAGAAGTATTATAAAGTTGTTTGAATAAAAACCTTCGCTCCTTTATCTTCTAAATAAAATTTCAAAAAAGTAGAAATAATATGAAAAGCATGGTCTTCAGAAACGGTTTTTGATTGATGTATAAACCAAATAGTGATACCTTTTAATGAAACTGGAATATAATATGTATTATCAAACCAGTCACCGCAGAGTGTAGGGGCTATCATAAACTCACTTAATTTATTTGTATCGTATGTATTACATAATGGAGAGAACTGCCGTAAATCTGATAGAACTTTTATATCAAGACTATTATATCCTTTACATTCTGAAGCACGCTGAAGAACGTATTCCAAATTTTCGAATATCGCAGAACCATTTATCCCTTTATGGTGTGTTTTTACAGAATCGCATTGCAATTGTATAAGTCTTTTAAAGCTATCTATGGCAAGTTTACGCTCCCATTCATTGTCTTGCTCTATATCACAAGGAATAATAACCGCATTATCCTTTGTATACCGCATGTTCGTTATTGGGATAAAATGGACTGTAGCACCTGCATTAGGATTATCAGTCGTAACTGATAATCCCTTGCAAATTGTATTCTCTGATAAAGCATCAATGGCAAATAAGGTATCTGTAATATCTGGGAGTATAAACAAGCATTGGTTTACTTGTTTCTTATCTGTTGATGAACAAGCACTGAATAATACAGTACTAAATATGTATATAATTAGACTTTTCATTTTGTATTTATTTTTTTATAAGTTAATGTTATCTGTGTATGTTGCGAGTGTTGGGGTGGAATCACCAAAGCAATCTGGGAATTGGCCTGGGCTTCTTCGTGCAAGATTGGACTTTTTATATTCTTCGATGGCTTCTTCGTACATACTTGTTATAAATGCCTCTAATGCCTTTGCCTCCACAATGATTTCAAGCCGTTCTTCGAGGAATACTTTAGTGGCATTATTCTTCGACTCACTACTGTCCTTTATATGCTTAATATCTTTAGCCAATTTTTTTGATCTCTGCAATTTCCATAGATTTTGATATGCCTGTTTCAATTCTGGAATTGTAGGTAGGATGATATACCAAGCAACCAACAGCACACTAGCGAAAAACAATGTATTCATTCCCATAAAAACTAGAGGTGAAATAGCATTACCGGACATGACATGCAGATATGCAGAACGCATCAATGACAAGCCATAGAAAATGGCTTCTACTGAAATAAAAGTGATTAAAAATATCACCCATTTCCAAACGAGAGAAGTTGTTCTTGATATCTTATATAATGCTATATGCCCAATAACAGTCACCCCCGTGCTAATTGCAAGAGCAATGAAGATTGATATTAGCCTGCTGTTACCCTGAGTTTGTAGTGATTTGGCGATATATGAAAAATCACCGATAGTTATTATTACTATGAGTAGAATACCTATCATAAATCTTACCAAGACAGGCGATGAGAAACTATCTATTATTTGCTTACGAGAAGCTGAATGATCAAATTGTTTTTCTTCCAGTTCACGTGATGCTTTTTGTTGGTCAGATTCATTTGCCTCTTTTTGGTTTGCCCCAAGTCTAAGTTGGTGATGTGGTTGCAATGCTTGATTGCAATATGAGAGTAACGAATTATATCGGGTCCGAAGAATACCCATAAAAGCTACCAATCTGCCACCATTTAACGGTGGGAGGTTGGACAACGCATGAGTTCTGCCTAGCGATTGAGCTTCAAGAATATATTTTTTGTGTTCCTCGTTTATATGTTCCTTAAGCTGGTTAATTGAATGATTGATTTTGTGTGACATAATATTAATTTTTAATGGTGATTGGATATATATTTTGTGGTTTGAAAAGCCCAACCATTGTTGGGCTTGTAGCTTTACCGTCTTACAGAGCAGTTTGGAATTTACGAAATTCTGAGAGCAGAACTTCAGCTTGAACATAGGCTGGGAATTCAATCGTGAGGTCTTCCAAAAATGTTATTCCTTTTTTGATAAGACTTATGGCTTGATCTCGATAATCCTTTTCTTGGGCAACAACAGCTTGCTTGTATATAATCTCTGCTTTGAGTTTTGAGTATGCGGGCTGATATACATTATGTTCAAGCGAAGCCATGATGAGCTTTTCAGCTTTTTCTTCCATACGTATAAGAGCATTAAGATTCGAAGCCCGAAAAGCTTTCTGTACCTGATTTTTGAGCAAATGTTTACGTGTGAAATTGGTTCCTTTCAGATTTTTTGTGCCCCTGAAATATTCCAGCGATATATACAAAAAGTTGAAAATGGTGACCTCATGATTTGGGCTATGAGCATACGATTCCGTAAAGGTTCTGACTGACTGGTAGAAAAAGTCATCCCAGGCATTTTTATTGGATAATTTATTTATATTTTTCATGATTGTTTATTTTATTTTGTGAATGATATTTTGATTTTGATTTCGTTTCGTTCGTTTTTTAATTTTTGGACATAAAAATTCCGTGCACAGAATTAACCATGTTCCAAGTGTTCTAATTGAATAGTTTAGTGGAGGAAAGGCGATGTTAGAAAAGTCCTAACGAAGTACCTCATGACCTATCAAGGCCGAATGCTTTATATAGTAGTAGTGGAAAAACCCTTATAATAATGGATATAATAAATCCATGTAGGAGAAGTGGTGAAAGTACTGAATGTACTTGACTTCTGAGAACAATTGGTATATACTGTTCTCGAAGGTTTTTCAGGTATTTAATTGGGGTTTACTTTTGTCGGTATTCCAATTATCTACTTTCCACCTTTGGCCTCCTCGCGGGGGTCTTTTTATGCCAGGCATCCGCTCCTTTCTCCATTCATTTCGGATACTGGTATGATATTTATTTTATTCATACCGCAAAAATGATATATTTATATATATCCTAAATCAATGAGGGATACATGAGTATTACCAGAGGGATGTTAGGGATTAAATTTCCAGTTTATCCTTTGATTCAAATCTGCTATCAAGTACTAAACCTACTGAACTCCTTAAAGTTACAAAATATTTTTCGTTATAAAGTATCCAGGGATTTCGGCTAGGCACCTTGTAGTGAGGGTATTTAGTAGAGGTTAATTTATCAATAACTTTCCTTACACCATTTCCACTGGCTGGACCTCTCTCTTTTATAATTTTTCCTTCGCTGTGATAATAAAATACATATGCTTTACCTTCTCCTTTAACGTATACTATATCTTTACATAGGAATCTTTTTTTTGGCATTAACAATTTTTCCGTTTCTTTTTCATAAGTATAATAAGTCAATTCAACTTCCTCTCTTTCGATGAAATGTAGTTTTGCGGCTTGTAATGCTCCTTCCAATTTGTCAGGTGCTATAAATGGATTTAATCCTTTTTTAAGAAATTTAGAATGTGTAAAAAGGGCTTGCGTTTCTACTGCTTCTGTGAGACGGGAAAGGAAAATTGCAAAACACTTATAAGTATTCACCTGTTTAAAAAGTTCCTCACCTGTTTTTTGAGTTCCTTGCCCCAAATCATAGTCAATAAACAATATTTCTGGCTGATTAGCTAATATATATTCCAAAGCTTGATCATATGGATATGCTCCAAAGCGAGTTTCAACTACCTCAAGAAAGTTAACTTCTTCCAAAAGTTTTTTTATCCTGTGATAATCTCGTGGTTCGTCTTCGATGATAAGTACTTTTAATTCCATTTCTTTGCCAATAATAGTGAGATTTTGGTTTTATATATAGACTGAGTGGGTGCGAATGATACACACGTTATTTCATGTGGGATTTTGTTAAAATAACGGAGTATAAAATCACAGTTTTTCAAGCCTGTACCTTTCTTAATATCTCGTAATGAGTTCACTTCTTTTTCAAATCCAATACCGTTGTCATATATATGCAAATTATGATAATTATCTACAACATCAAATTCTAGTTTTATTCGCCCTTCCTGCGAGTCTTTTAATTTTCCATGAGCAACTGCATTTTTGACACAAGACAAAATTACGGCAGGAGGTACTTCAATTGATGGTATTGGTTCTATAACATCAATTACAATTTTTTTATCCCAAACAGAATTAACATAGGAAATATATTCTTTGGCTAAACTTATTTCATCCTCCAACTTAACAGAAAGTTTAGATGAACTAGCTTTAAGCCCATTAAAAAGACCATCGACTAGTATATAAAGAGAATTCAAGCAATTAAGATCAACTAAAGAAGCTCCATTTTCTTCTAATCGAGCAAAAGTATCTGCAATTGCACTAGAGGGTATATGCCCAAACTCCTGCCAAACTCTAGACTTATATTCATTTATTGATGCTTCAATTTCTGCTTTATCTCGTTGAATTGTAGCTTCATGTTTTTGCTTATTAGCTTTTCCGCGTTGTATAAAAAAAACTACCGCAAAGAACACAGCTAATGCCCCAACACTCATTGCTATCCACATATAAATAGTTGCTTCATTTTTTGCATCCCTTTCACGTTTAACTATATCTTTATATGCTCCTACACTATCTGTATAAATTTTTAAACTATCTTTAACAAATTTAATACTATGCTTGATTTCACCAAGGTTTGTAGACAGTATATCTATTGAATCCTTTTTAAATTCTATAATACCTTTTAACTTATTTAATTCCTCCTTTTGACCTGATATATCTGACTTTAGCTTTTCCTTCTCACTATTTAAAGCTATATTCTCATCTCCAAGATTAGCTATAGTAATATTAGTTGCTCCTTGACTACCAAACCACCCCAAATCACTATAATAAATTGAATTATCAGGTCTTTCTAAAGAATCAGCTTTTTGATATAAAAGCAAAGCATTTCGCCAGTCTTTATATAAAACCATTTGGTCTGCGAGTTTTTTAACGATATTTTTTGTAAAAAGTAGGTTGGCCTCATACAAATTATAGCTGATTTCTTGTCGTGGAATGCTATATACAGAGCTGTTCATAAGATATGTCGCATAATCATATTGATCCTCTCTTGACCAGTTTTGAGGATTAATTCCTAAAGGATTAGCATATGTATGAGAATCAATAACTAGACCTGTATTAAAAGACCTTAATCCACTTGTATCACTCAATTCTAGACTGAATAATTGTGTTATTCTTTTTGCTTGGTCCAGAAAATGATAATTTGAAAATTTTTCAGGTTTGTTTAATATTCTATTGAAGTTATTATATGAATATTTTTGGGCTTTACTATACTCATTCGAAAAATATGAAAAAAGTGAAAAGTTACAGGCTGCAAGAGTTTTATTATCTTCAATTAAATTTCTATTTTGAGGAGTATTGATAATTGAGTTTAAAGTCATCAGATAGAATGAATATACATCAACTGAATATGGTTTTTTCCCTTGTACTAAAAAATCAAATATATAATTTGCGAACAAAGAACTATAAAGAGCGTAATGCTTATTTTTTTCTTCGGTAGAAAGGTATTTATAGGCAATTATAAAAGCAGGTCTATGCATACTAAGTGCAAATCCCTTGGCTCCGCTACCAGGTATCAGACCCCAAAATAATGCTGTTAATGCACTTGTATGTAAATTCATTTTTTCTAATTCACCTTCCTTTACCCATTTAGTATTTTGCCCTATAATCTGTGCTCTAAGTAAACAAGAATAGGCATTTTTCTGAGATTGCATTGAGTTAGCATCACTTGAATAATGCATTTTAGCTTCAGCAAATGTCCAATCTATTTTCTGGTTTGGGCTTAATTGTTTACTGTGCAATATTATACTGTCCATATTCCAAACATAACTCAATCCCCATGGACTTAATCCATAGCAATATAATCTATGCCAAAGAGCAAATAACAATGTGCATTTATCATTGTCGCTTTTAAGATGGAAAATCGATTTTTGTATATGTTCAATTGATTTCTTGTACGTGAAAGAAAATTGACTATCTATGGGAGAATATGAAAGAGCTAAAGATTTAATACTGTTACAAATTTCAAGATTCTTCCCTTTTGAAGGAATTTCATAATACGGGTTTGTGGTATATTGTAGTAATTGTATATCATCGATTTGTTCAAATGGGTTTTGATCAATTTTTTCTTCTTTTATTAGTCGTTGTTGTTCGTTAGTGTACTTCTTTAATTTTTCTTGAATCTGAGCGAAAGTTGGAATTGTATCTAGTGTTATGTTAATCATTAATTGACGGATATAGTCTTTTCAATTTAACCCTTGCATCCTTGTTTGTAAATTGCCAATTTATTTTACTGTTTTTATT